>DYRK01000392.1 GCA_020718785.1 Desulfatirhabdium butyrativorans
GTTTTTAATAACTATTTAAATTTATTATTAATACATCTTAGCTTAACACGTATGGGGCGATAGCCCCGTCCGTTGCAATGACTGGTTATGCGGTTTTTCGATAAACACTTCTTTTATTCTGCTGCAAATTCTGTATGTTTTCTTATTTCAGGTGAACGGAATCCCAGAACAATATGCTCTTTGGGTATTCCGTAACCGACAAGTTCGTTTGCAATTCCGCTCTCTGTTCCGTCCCTGTGAATCCAGAATTTTCCGTTGATAATATCAACGTGTATCAGACAGCCGTGAACCCGGCGGTCATCCTCCCGTCCCAGAATTATCAGCAGATATCTGTCGGATTCCCTGTCAAATACGGTTTCGGTCTGAATATCTCCGCAGGCATACGGAATTTTTGTATGTCCTGTCAGTATCTCCTGAATAATCTTACGATATTTATCTAATCCGTCCATTTGACAATCTCCTCTGTTTTAAAGTCAAATACGATCATCGGCACATGATAGTCTTCAAGCAGAAGTCTTCCGAGCGGTTCTTCAAAAATATCAAAAAAAACTTCTTTGTGGACAGCGAGATATAATTTTCTGTCCGGTTCCGTGCGGGCCATAACGGAACGATAAACAAAGTATTGTCCTATTGCGGTTTCATACAGTTCTGAGCAACTCGGAACCGCAGATGAGTCGGAACTGAAAATCAGTTACCATGACGAGACCTCGGCGCAATGAGCAATCATTTTACGCCCTTTGCAATATTCGGACCGATTTTCAACTCTCCGCCGGTTATTACGTCAAATCCGGAGATTCTGGCATATCTCAATGACGGAGATTATGCGTATGATGTGGAGGCAGAAGATGCCGAAGGCGATGCGCTGATATTTGCCCTTGCCGAGAAACCGGAGGGCATGAGTATTGATTCTGCCTCCGGTCTGATCACATGGACGCCTCAAACTGGTGACTATACCGTGACCGTTACTGTTTCAGACGGCAAATCCGTCTCCGAACAGACTTTTTACCCTCACGGCGGATTCGGATATTCTGTCGCCCTTCAAAGCCGGTGAATTCACGGTGGGAGAAAGCGGAATCGTCACGGTTGACTGGCTCTATGACGGCGGCGGGTATCTGAGCGATCTCTGCTTTTTCAGCACAAAAGGCATGGAAAAATACAGATCACAGCCTGTTGAATTCATAAGAGAAGCAGCCCGGCGATGTCTCTCGAATGAACAGGCTGAGAATGATTGCGGCAAAGAATGCGGAACAGGCTTCAAAGAAAGCTGTGCCGAGGAATGCAGCGCGAGCAGTGATAAATCCTGTAAGGAAAAGTGTGTGCAGAGATGCAACGGAACCTGTAAAAATCAATGTGTGGAGGAGCGTACCGAAGGTTATGTGGTCATATCCGAAACCACCCGGCTTTCATCAAGAATAGAAACCGGATTTTTCCACCACAAAATTTCTTAAATCACGATAAGCAGACTTATTCTTCAGAAGGCTTATCGTCAGATGCTTTTTTCTTTTTCTTCTTGGAAACTTCCTTCTTTTCTTCAGAGACGTTATTCTCCGATTGCCCAGTTTTTTCCTCAGAAACCTTTTCTTTTCCCGAAGATTTTTCTTCTTCAGAGACCTTTATGTCCGACGGTACAGCCTCCTTTTCGGAAACCTTTTTTTCTTCAGAAACATTCTTATCCGATTCTTCGGAAGCCTTTTCTTTTACGGTACCCTTTGTTTCCTCGGAAGTTTCCGTATCTGCCTGTCCTACCGAAATCCGCTCTTTGTTTGCCTCAAAGGTCTTTTTACCGATACCTTTTACCTTCATCAGGTCTTCGGGACTTCCGAACGGCCCGTTTTCTTCCCGGTATTTCACAATTGTCGCTGCTTTAGCCGGCCCGATGCCCTCCAACTGGGTCAGTTCTTTTTCCGAAGCCGTATTGATGTTGATTTTCTCTGCCTCACCGGCCCATACGGCTCCGGCTATTCCTGCAAAAACCGACAAAGCAATAACCAGCGACAGAATTCTCCCTGCTTTTCTCATATTATCTCCCTTTCATCTTGATTTTTCGTAACAGATTCAGATTCTCAGATCATGGAAACAATCTGATTGACCAGTTTTTCGATACCGACCGCTATATCCTTGATACCGGGTCCCAGCATATAGGCAGGCGTGGTGACGAGCTTGTTTTTCTTATCCACATGGATCATATCCACGCTGCAATTT
Source organism: Desulfatirhabdium butyrativorans (assembly GCA_020718785.1). GTDB lineage: Bacteria > Desulfobacterota > Desulfobacteria > Desulfobacterales > DYRK01 > DYRK01. The sequence goes on from DYRK01000392.1 coordinate 2,203, forward strand.
TTATGCTGACCGCCCATTTTTTCAATAGCCGAGGCTGTGCCGATATCATTGCCGACAGTGACTTCGGGCTTTTTGTCCGCAAGTGCTTTTGCCAGCGTTGCCGGAGCAATACAGATTGCACCGACCGGTTTGCCTGCCGCGGACATTTCCCTCAGAATCCGCAGGACTTCGGGATGAACCGTGGCGTCCGCACCTTTGACGGCAACATCACTGAGGTTTTTAGCCGCGCCGAAACCTCCGGGCATAATCAGCGCATCCATATCAGAGGCTTTCATATCCTTGAGATTTCTGATATTGCCTCTGGCGATGCGGGCAGATTCTGTCAGCACATTCCGCTTTTCCCCCGCGGGCTTCTGCGTGATATGATTCACCACTTCGAATTCCATGTCCGGCGCCATGCAGACGACTTCGGCTCCTGCTTGATCCAGAGCGAGCAGCGTCAGAACCGATTCATGAATTTCCGCTCCGTCAAACACACCGCAGCCGGACAGCAATACCCCGACTTTTTTTGCCATAAAATCCCTCCTTTCTGTTTTATTGAACTCTTTATTTTAGCGAAAACCTATAGCGTATTAACACTTCTTCCGTTTTTATGTCAATATTATTTTTCGGATTATTATGATGATTGTATTATGCGGCAGCTTTATATCGTGTCTGATACTCCTCTATATCACAATTATTCAGGCGAAAGTTCTTCATTACGCTCAAAATCCGTTCCGAAACAATCAGCATATTGTCATCGGAAACACCTAAATCATCCACACCTGCTTTCCCGTGTATTCTAAGCCAAAAGAAGTTCGGGATATCCTTTTGCGGGTATAACATGGCAAACTGGTCGGACTTGGTAATTTCAACTTTGTCGAACCTGCATCCCGAAGGCTTTAATGTTTCAAGTTTCTGTTTACACAGTTCTGTAATGATATAACATGGGAAAGATTCCAGCAGATCATCTCCCAGCCATCCGTCCAGTTCATAATGCAGTTTATGAACACGGGGCGGATGAACTGCGGTATCCATTTGTGTGTTTTTGCCTAAACTTCCGGCAACTTCCGGTTCCAGACCGTAAAATTTCATAGCATTATCTCCTTGGCGGATTAAATAACTGTCCAAATTGCCGATCAATTTCCGCTGCTTTTTTCAGGAGTTGTTCTTTAACGGGTTTGGGATTTGACTTATAGAAACGATTCCATTCTTTTCTGATTTTGCTTAAATGCAAATCCGAATTTGACTCGTTCGGTATTCCTCTTAAATTTTCCAAAGAATGAATTTCTTGTTCTGTTACAACACCGGGATATCTCGTAACCACCTGTTGTTCAACAGCATGATGAACGACAACCTTACCTTCGAGTTCGGGATAAGCCTCAAAAAATGTTTTCTTGTAATCGGTGCTTTCGGAAAATCCGAATTCAGCCTTTTTTACAGAGTCATCCATCATTTTAATCGGATTTTCTTCTTGAGCTTCATTTTTCTTATTATCATCCCCAAAAATGGTTCGTCGGAGATTCTGCTGTTTGGAAGGACGATTATGTGCCTGTTGCTATCTCTTAAAGTTACTGATGGAGATTATCAATTTTTCTCACTTTTAACAGTTATCTTTTTTGGACCTGAAACGTATTGATCCACAAAAAAGTAAATACAATAATCTCCACATTCCAAAGGTCCTTTAATATCTGCAGAAATATCAACATCTAAATATCCTTCTATAACATCACCAACTTTAATTGAAGAATCTGCGTAGACCGGAATTCTGTAGTTAAGTAAAAGAGGAACTTTCCATTTTTTCCCAATTAAAGCAACAGTAGCTGGAACTATAGCTTCTGGAAGTATTTTTTCGATACTCTTCCCTTCTTCTTTTATATTCTTCCAGAAGTCAGTAGGTATTATATAATTGAATGAAGATTTAATTTTAAATGAAGCATATAATGGAAAATTAGAACCTTGATGAAAGGAAGTTGCATTTAATCGGAAATCAGCACCTATTTGGGATAAAGATGGAGAAAAAAGCGTCTTGTTATATGTTGAAAAGTCAGATAAACTTGATAAGATGGATTTTGGTGGTATGATTGAAATTGAAGCATTCTTTTCATCTTTATCAATTAATTCAACAAGAACAGTATTGGAAAGCCAGTCAAAATAAAATATGGTCACAGCAAAAATGTCAGATTTCCAAGGTATATTTAAAGCCTCTTTGAGATCGAAATAATATGTTCCGCTATGTATTGCTTCAGCATTAGACCTATCAGGTTTAGGAAGTATCTTCTTTGAAACTACTGGCCGTTTACCCCGAGGGGTATAAAAGCCTTGCCCGGTAAATATCGCCCCTGTCTTCAAACTTAAAGCTGCCAATATACAATTATCTCCAAAATTAACCATCCAGCCTCTTAATCCGGTTTTTCTTGAAACTGCTATCAAAGGAAGAGATTTATACTTTTGTATATCTATTTTTGACGGCATATTGATACCTATTCCTTGAAATTCTGTATCGCTAACTTTTTCAGTCAATTTATACTTTAACTCATCGCTAAAATTGAAGTAATCATCTTTTTCGATAGTTATTATATCCTGCATATTCTGCACAGTTTTTTGACTTGCTACCATATAGTTATCAACCCCACTTATAATGAAACCGACAATTATTGATACAACAAAAAATACTATGAACATAGTTAATAATCTGATTTTCATACAATTTACGAGTTTTTCAATTTGTTCATGTTTTGATATCGAAGAAAAGGTTTACAGTGAATACAAAAACTATGTGTACAGTTAGCAACAGGACCTTCATAATACATCACACATTCGCCTCCGCCCTCATCGAAATTTTTCTTAGTTTTCTTAGGATGAATATAATTACAGTGTGTACCTTGTTTGTGCACAGGATCAATACAAGGATGGTTTTTCATACAATTGGGAGGGGAATCACAAACCTGCCCTAATGAATGTCCAATCTCATGAGAGATGGTACATTGCCAGTCGACAGGATATACAATCAAGATGTGTTCATTCTTTGATTCTCCCATATAAGACTCTATTGCGTTTAGCTGTAGTTTTTTTACTTTTATCTTATTATTTATAATTAGAGCGTTATCGGGACATCGTATCTTAATAAAATTCAAATCAGTCCGATTTTTTTCTATAACAATATGTTCATCTTTCAACTCATATCGTCTATCATTCACAAAAAAGTATCCAGACAGTACTAATTTATTCTCAGTTAAATGAGGTGTTATAACCTCACCTACTAATCGAATTTCTTGACTTAGTCGTGTTTTCGGGTCTATTGACAATTCAATGTCAATCATCTCGGTTACAAATTTATCACGGCTTTTACTATCGCACTGTTTATCACAGATGATAACATGAATTGATTTTGATCGTTGAGAAGGATTAAGCTTGTCTTGGTCAAAAATTTTTTTAAATATTTCCTTGTTGTGATTTCCGATGACAACAACGTTCTCACTTTCATCAATAAGAAACATCCACCCTGGATAAAACGTTCTGTTTTTTAAACTTATAGGAAATATATGATCATTTTTATCAAATCTTTTTTCCGGTAATTCTTCTAGA
>DYRK01000393.1 GCA_020718785.1 Desulfatirhabdium butyrativorans
AATTGACATTTTAACTTATACAGTCAAATGATAACCCATTTCACATCAAACGTAATGAAGACGGCGGCAGCCTCCGATTCGAAAGCGATATTGCGCCTTTCAAACCGAGAAGCGATATTGTGCTTGTGGGAAAAGCGTATCCGCCCAAAAGAGGAACTGTTCAGGCAATTGATGTGATGCTGAGGGTGGGAGCAATAAAAAAAGTCCTCAGAATTATCGGCGACCGCCAGTGGATGGGTTCGGGTCTTCTGTCTTCGGACCGCCGGACCGAGCCTAAGCCCTTTGCAGTCATGGATATTGTCTATGAGCGGGCATTCGGCGGCATAGATAAGGAAAGCGGAGAATTCTGCAAAGAAAACCTTGCGGGAAAAGGCTTTGTCGGCAAAAGCTCGAAAAAAGTCTCCGAAGGGATTCCCCTGCCGAATATCGAAGACCCTGCAAATCTGATCGCTTCATGGCGCGATCATCCCAAACCGGTCGGATTCGGTTTTTACAGCAAAGCATGGATGCCGAGAGCCGCTTACGCCGGAACTTACGATGAAAAATGGCGCAAAACCCGTTCTCCGGATCCGCCCGAAGATTTCCGCTTTGATTATTACAATGCCGCGCATCCGGATTTGCAGGTCAAAGGCTATTTAAAAGGAAACGAAGAGGTGGAACTCGTGCATCTCACACCCGAAAGCCGCATCCGATTCCATCTGCCCGGAATAAGCTTCGCATGCACGGTCGGCAAATCGTTTGAAAATAATTCTGTTAGCGAACAGATAAAGCTCAATGCCGATACCCTTTGCCTGATTCCGGATGAAAAACGCTTTTATCTGATGTGGCGGGGAACCTGTCCGGTTCAGAATTTGGAGGCATCAGAAATAAAACAGATAGAAATCGAGACGCTCACTCTGACTGACAAATCAGAATCAGCAATTCTCATTTTGACGTAAAGCGGCCCATCTAAAAATTGGCAAACCCGCTTCACATAAAGGGAGATTCCGGCTGTTTCCGCAGATAATTTTCAACGCCGTTTTTCAAAATGAGAATTGCTGAATCAGAATGAATTTTGATTGACGAACCCGACTATTTAAGATAAGCTTATATCAAGGAGGAAATGTCATGCGCTATTATTTTTCTTTTGATAAAAAAAAGATCAGAATGCTGTATATGAGCTTCGTGTCCTTGTTTACACTGATATTTTTTATGGGCTGGCTTCTGGGAATGACGATGCCCATGTATTTTCTGCAACTGAATCAGGCTTCGGAAACGCATAAAGCTCAGGAAAGTTTCATATCCTCTGTTTCTTATATTTCCGATGCTGTCGCAAAAACATATCCGGAACCTGAAAATATCGCTCCGATTCCGAAACCAATTGTCGCCCAACGACTTGAAACATTACCGGAATCAAAGGTTGCAAAGCTGGAATTCATTATTGCCCAAGGACATTCCCGCAGAGAAGAGCAGACATCCGAAAAAGTTTTTCTTCATCTGGTGGAAACAGGTCCGGATCATTGGAAATTTGAGACAGCAAGCGACAATACCTGTCCGAAACAGGTCTCTTACGCGGTGCTGGTCGGTTCTTTCTCAGAAAAAAACGATGCCGATAAGCTGAAGGGGAAACTTGAAAAACTGATAAAAGAATCGAAAGACAGATATCGGGACAAAGATATTCCCTATATCCGTAAAGCCTCTTCCATATATAAAACTCATGAGGAAACATTCAATTTGCTGATGGGAAAATATGACAATAAAGACGAAGCATACAATATGCTCGTGCAACTTCAGCATGATCTGAAAGAACTGATCATGGCTGCTGTCACCACTGTATCCGCAACCTCGTTTTTTTCGGTTCTCACAGGGGCTTTTTTAAAAGAAGAAGATGCCCGATCATTTGCCGAGGAATTCGGCAAAAAAGGTAAGGATACTTATATCGAATCTGTTGAAGGTTCTGACGGAACAAAAAATTGGCTTGTACGCATCGGCAGTGAAAATATGCCGTTAGATGAGGCTTCCGGTATCATTAAACAAAGCGGAAGGAAGAAAGCGGTAATTATTTCCGAAAAAACTCCGCCCGAATCCTGTAAGAAAAGCTATAGAATCCTGACAAAAGCAGATGCAGTAAAGGAATTGATGATTCCCCCCGAGCCGCCGAAAAAACCGGTGCCGCCTTATACTGTTCAACTGGCATCCTATTATTCAAAGGAAATGGCTCAGATAGGACTTGAAAAATGCAGGAATTACGGCTTATCCCCCCTGTATCTGGGAAGAAGAGGGAATCTGTGGATTACCTGTATGGGCTATTATGAGAACCGTCAGGCTGCTGAAAACGCAAAAGCAGCGGATAAAGCCAGAATTCTCAAAGCCATTTCCCCGCGTTCAGACGCATTTTCCACAAAAATACCCGGCTCTTCGGTGACAGACTTTTCACCATTGGAAGGCAAGCTGTCCCCTGTTTTTCAGCGTCCCGAACCCGCATCATATCTTTCAGATATGATAGATTATGAGGCATGTTTCGTATAATTAAAAGAGGAATACGATGTATCATTTTTCATTGGATAAAAGACAGTCCGTTATAATGACGGTTGCTTTACTCGTACTGATCGTTTTAATTTTTTCTGCGGGTCTGCTTACAGGAATTCTTTTCCGCAAGCCCCGTATCTCCGATCAGGCAGCGATGTCATCTCAAATTGCGGCACCGGGAGGCAGCACGAAAATTACGGTGGATCCTCAGACCCTGCTTACGACAACGCCGCAGGGGATTATCAGCAAAGTCAAGGGCGAAGCAGCAAGTGAAAAAGCCGATCTTATGGGAAAAGTCCGGCAGCCCCGTCAGATCGAGATAGGCGGCGGCTCATCTCCGGCTGCCACGGAACAACAGGCACAGGATGCCGGATCAGAGATTAAAGCAGACAGTCCGTCAGCCGAAACACCGGCTCCGCAGCCTGCGGGTGATGAAACTAAAAAGGATGGGCAGAAAAATCAGGAAAAGCCCAAATCCGATATCCGTTTCTCGGTGGAGGCCGAGTCTTTTGTGCTGAAATCAAAGGCATTGCTTATAGCCAAAGAACTGGCAGCCAAAGGATGGGACAAAGCCTGCGTACTGAGGACAGAGGGACCCGATAATGACGGCAGTATCTGGTATGTGGTACAGATCGGGGATTACGATCATCTGGAAGCTGCCCAGACAGCAGCTTCCGAATTTCAACAAAAAGAAGGTGTTATTGCCGGAAATATAAGAACCATGACTGTTAAGCAATTACAGGAGCGGACTGTTTCGGATTCATCCGACAAGGAATCAAAACAATGAAAAACAAAATAGTGCTATTGCTTATTTTTTCGATGCTTATCCTTTCAGCCGGATGCCGCGTGTCCGGTATCCCATTTTTTTGCAGATGGCAAACTTTTTCGGATTTTGCAATATGCAAAGACCTTGTTCCCTTCAGCGACGGGATTATGGACAAAATCGCAGACCGGATGAACGAAGTACAGTTTTATACGAGCGAGGAAATGATCCTCACACGCGAAGCTTCGGAATCCGAAGCCGGTATTCTTGCCGGCAAAAGCCGTCGGCTTTATATCAAGGACAACCGAAGTATCATAGAAATCAGAATTCCGAAATATACCCCCTGTGTTTTTCACAGTGAAGACAGGGATCGGAACTTATTGTATGTCCAGTGCGAACCGTCTGATGACAGCAGCAATGAGCGAGTCATACCCTTTGTCCGAAACGCGCAATACGGATATCTTCCGGATGACATGAAAAGCTATATTTATGAATTCAAAGATAAAAAAATAAATTATGACGGAAATATCTATCTTGTTTCCTTTAATGAAATCTCTGTTTCTGTGAATGAAGAAGACTCATCCGTCTATGTCAGCGGAGCAGATGAGACAGGTGATGAACATTGCATCAAAAAAACCTGTTATCCGGTCTTGCTGGTTGACCTTGTGCAAGAATGCTTCAGAGAAAAAAACAGACGCGTTGTCCCCGGGAAATGGGTCGGGGAACAGGAAAGGAGCCTGCCTGAGAAATGATGAAAAAAATACTGATGATGACTTGTATTCTGGCATTGATAAGCACGACCGGCTTTGCCGGGACAGATTTTGTTCTCAACGTCAGCCCGGGATTTATTCTCTACAGTCCCGATGCCGAAGGTTTTAAAGTGTCGGACGGCTGGAAAACAGAGGAAACTGACGGCTATATCAGCAATACGGCCATATTGGGAGCCGGTGTCGGGTTTGAAACGCCTGATCTTTTTTTTGATATGACCGGCGGTGTGGGCTATCTCTGGAGTTCTTCGGTAAAAGCAAAATTGGTTATGATGGACTTTGCCTGCCGGCTTTTCCGTCCGGACCGTTAAATGCTAAGGCTTCAGCCTGAAACTGTGTATGATTTGAAATATTCATAGTATCACTTCAGAACCCCCGGCGTCGGAATCACCGTTCCGGCAAGCACAGGACCCACTGGCACAACCGGCGGCGCAAATGTCGGAATCGGTCCTGTTCCCAATACATTCTGAATAATCGTTGTGCTTTTGAATATCTGAAAAACCGTATGAAATGCCTTGGCAATCGCATCGAACAAATCCGGCGCGTGCAGGGCTTTCGGATCAGCAAGATTGGCTTCCATTGCGCTTTTCAGACTGCCCGGGGACAATCCCGCTTCTCCGGGAGAACTCAGAGCCATCAGCGGTATGGGAACATTGGGCATGGGAGGCGCGACAGGCCCCGGAAATGCCGCAAAAGGCGGATACATCAACGTGCCGGTCAATCCCGAATGCCAGGGCTGCCAAAGGGTTCCGAATGCCTGAGCAATGGCTTTGGAATACTTTATTTCCTGCGGTGTGCTTTTGGGGGCTGTTGCCAGAATCAAAGGCGTCAGCACAGGACCGATCACGCATCCCGGCATCAGCATTCCCGTAGGTCCGTTGATAATAACGCCGGCAATTGCAGTCATTTTCATCCATTTGTCAATCCCGTCGCAGATCGCGGCGCAGGCTCCGTCAATGTAGTTTTCAAATTTTTTGCCTATGGTACCGGCTGTATCCACATGATATTTATTCAGAGTCGGCTCTTTGAAAAGAGTCATTGGCGGATTTGCCGCGACTTTCCTCTCGCTTTTTTGAAATGCGTCAGGATACTGATCTCCCGGCTGTTTCCAGTTCACGGGCAGCCTGATATTTTTTGAGGCAAAATTTGTTTTTGCCAATCGGGACAACATGGCTTTCTGAGGTGCCGGCATAGATAACCTTTATTTTATCTTTTTGAAAAATAGTCTTTGTAAGTCGGGTTGAGGCACGAAGCCCGACACATCATGAGGGCAATCCCTACATCACATAGTCAATGAATTTTGGTGAATGTTGGGTTTCGTGCTTCAACCCAACCTACATGGCTGGATCATGTGCAAGATTGCGGCGATGACTCTCTTCAAGATTTTTCAGGCTGAGACGCTTCCGAAGGCTTTTCAGTCTCTGCTCCGAAAAACTCTTCTGCGGAGAATTTTTCGGAAGGGACTGCATTCCGACGAATCCGGAAAAGTTCAAGTTGTCCCTAAATCCAGATATACATGGCATTTGCGGCGACTGATCTGTAAAATTGAGCGGATGAATTCGGTCTGTAATCATTGATTTTCAATATGTTGTATAATAATTTTAAAAATGTGTTAACACCTTTAATCTCTATAACCCCCTGTTTGAAAATTGTGTTCAGATTGCTTTGTAATTGCTGGGCTGTCGGATTTTCAGCCGGAGCAGTTCCTATAGGAGATGTTGAATCAACAA
>DYRK01000394.1 GCA_020718785.1 Desulfatirhabdium butyrativorans
ATAGAAGATATTTTCTCGACAGACGATGACATTTCTCTGATAGAATCCGCCTGCGCGGAGGAATCCGAAGCCAATGACTGACTGGCAGAAGAAATCTGCTCCGACATGGCGGTGAACTGCCCGGCATTATGTCTGAGAGTTCCGATAATCTGCTTTGCAGGATTGACTGCAATTATTTTTAGGCAATGTGTTATCCCGGCAATCAGCACGACTACAACTACGAAAAGAGAAGCAATCTGTCTGAGAAACTGGCTGTCAACATGCCTGTATATGGCATCCCGGAATGCCGAGACTTCCTTTTGCGCCGAGGCTTTGCTTTTCAGAACTTCCTCATTGAGCATTGCATCCGTATAGTAAATCTGAATTTTGCCCACACTTTCTTCTTTGTAACTGGAATCTGTCTGCAGAGAAAGTTGTTCGCTGACAGCTATGTTTTCAGGAATTGTTTTGCCTGTCCGGATTTCAGAATCTTTCCAAACAGCGGCAACCGGCTGGTTTTTTGAATCGCTGACACTGACAGCCTGTATTTCGGGAATTCCGATATAGGGTCTGATGATTTCCGCAACGCCTTCCCAATCATAATTGTTCAGGAATATGGCACACATATTGCTGAGTAATTCGGCATGGACATTAAGCTGGGTACGAAGTGATATTTTCCGGTTTTCTATCTGCGTATCAATTGTATTTTCTATTTTACGGATATGATACTGAATGATAAAATTGACTATATCGGACTGGGATTTCAGGAGCAACGCACTGGTAAGACTCAGCAATACAAAGACAATGCAGCCGTTGACAAAAGAAGTCTTTGCAGAAATTCCGAATTTCTTTTTTTCATGGAAGGCGTTTTTCATTATTTTTTTCTCCTGCCCTAGTAAAGCGGGTTTCAAAGCAGCTCTTCTGTTTCATGCCCGTAAAGCGGGTTGCAAAGCAGCTCTTCTGTTTCATGCCCGTAAAGCGGGTTGCAAACCCGCTTTACTATAAAATTCAGGCTGTTCCGGATCAGCGGTATTTGCTATAGATTTTCTCCACGATGCCCTCGTCTTTCATGTCCTGAAAATGTTTGTTCAGCTTGGCAACAAGATCGGGAGAAACCGCCTTGTTCAAACCCAGAAACATTCCGAGTTCTTTGAACTTCAATGCGGTTTCCAGACCGGATACTCCCTCTCTTTTGGCAAGATACTGCCCCACAACTTCCGGGACTGCCCAGAGATCAATCTTTTCCCCGTCCAATTTTCTGACGTTGAGATGATTGAAAGATACAGACTCCACAGCGAATCCCTCTTTTTCCAGAAAATTTGCTATGGAACCGCCTTTATACCCGCCGATCTTGTATTTCCGGGCATCTTCCAGAGAGGCGAGTTTGATATTCCGGCTCTTTTTTGCCATCAGAACATAGTCCGAGGGAACAAGAGGTCCGACCCATTGAAACAATGCCTCCCTTTCCGGGGTCCGAAACATGGAAAACAGACCGGTTCCCGGTGTTTCCAGCGCAGTTTTATACGCTCTTTCCCAAGTATAAATTTTAACCGTATAGTCAATTCCTGCCCGTTTGAAGAGTTCTTTGACGATATCCACAGAAATTCCGGTGAGCGGATCATCGGGATTTCCTGTGGGTTCGCCGTTTACCCGCATACTGCACGGCGGATAATCCTCGGTTACAAGATTCAGCGTCTCCGCAGACGCCGTGTTTCCCAGAAAGAGAAACACTATCCCCAGCCAACAAAAAACTTTTGTTTTCATACTTCCTCCTGTGTTGATAATACTCAGTTAATTTAATTCAGCGGCTCCGGAGTGCGAAAATAGAGCGCTGCGATCTTTTGCAGTGCGAAAAATCGCTGCGCTCTATTTTCGCACTCCGGACGCGGCGCGATCACCCGTCAGAATTAAATTAACTGTGTATTAACCGTGTGTAACAGTAAACTACCTTCAAAAAAATCGGACAGGCTCACTTATTGATACTTTTTCAGGATGTCTTCGTAAGTCCCGTCCGCCTTTATCTTCTCCAATGCCTTGGCGAATTTTTCCACAACCGTGTCAGAGGTTTTGGCACCGAAAGCCATATAAAGTTTTTCAGAAGCATCTTCCAGAAAATACACCTTCTCGAATTGTTCGGGAGCATAGCCCAGCGATTTGACTTTATGAAGAAAAGGAATGTCATAATAGGGCATCAGGTCTATCCGCCGGTTCACGAGTTTTCTGATGCTCAGTTCATCTCTGCTGTCAACCTCTTTCAATTCGAACCCTTTGCTGGAAAGATATTGATGCGGAGCAGTTTCTCTGGTAACACCGATAACATATTTTTTGGCGTCGTCAAGAGAGGCGATTTTTATATCAGCCCTTTCTTTCAGTTTGAAAAAATACATTTCGGAAACCGCTATCTCGCCCACCCATTTGAAAAGTTTTTCCCTTTCGCCGATTCTCAGGATGGAATAGATGAGAACATTTTCCTGTTCCAAAGCCGTATTATAGGCTTTTGCCCAGGGGTAGAGACCGATTTTGCAGTCTGTTCCGAGTTCTTTCAGAACAGCCCGGACAACCGTTGTTGACAGCCCAGTAATTTCCCCTTTTTCTTCATAATTATAGGGAGGGAAATCTTCGGTGACGATTTTGATGTCCTGAGCTTCCGAGGAAAGCGCAGCAAACAAAAGACTTATAACGGTAAATACTTTCAGCATCTCTTTCTCCTTTCATAATATTGTTTATATTCTTCCGAACAAAAAGTTCGGGAATAAAAAAACAGCCTGTTTTTCAAAGAATAGATTTTATTATCAGGAGTGCCGAACTGCAAGTTCGGCGTTCCATTTTCTTAAAAGCTGTAAAACTTGATAGTTTTGTAAACAGAAGCCAAAGGCAAGACTGCATCAAGCTAGCTGATTTTTCACTTGTGCCACAACTGAGCCGCCATCATTCCCGAGAGCATCAGAATGCAGCCGATCAATGCCCGGAATGTCAGAGTTTCATCCAGAATGAGCCATCCGGCAAGAGCCGCGAACAGGGCTTCTAAGCTGAGAATAATCGCCGCATGAACCGGCGGCGCATCTCTTTGAGCCACTACCTGCAATGTATAAGCCACTCCCACGGACATCAGCCCGCCGTAAAAAATGGGAATCATTGCACCATGCAGGCTGTCAAAAGTCACACTTTCGGTAAATACTGCGATAATAAGACTCAGAAAAGAACAAACTGCCGCCTGAATACATGCCAGCCGGACCGGATTGACTCTCGGAGAAAGTCTGCTCAGAATCAACATATGAGCAGTCCAGAAAAATGCTCCGATCAGTTCCCACAAATCTCCGGGAGCCAGCGTAAAATCTTCGGTCACACTCAGCAGATAAAGTCCGCTCACCGCAAAGACTGCTCCGATCCATCCGCCCGCGCCCGGTTTGTCTCCCCGGAAACATCCTATCATCGGGATCATGACTACATACAGCCCTGTGATGAAGGCAGCTTTTCCCGCGGTGGTATAAATCAGTCCGATCTGCTGAAGACTTGCGCCGGCAAACATTACGATGCCTGCCAGTATTCCCCCCAAAATAACCTTTCGGGAAAATCCTTTGTCAGTCGCCGCAGTCCCGTCCCAGAATCGGACCACAGGCAAAAGCATTATCGCTCCCAGCGCAAAACGGATCCCGTTGTAGGTAAAAGGACCGATATGTCCCATGCCTATCCGCTGTGCCACAAACGCGCTGCCCCAGATCACGGCTGTCAGCAGAAGAAAAAAATTCGCTTTGTAAACCCTCAGATCCACAGGCTGAATATAGCCTTTGGCAATCAGCCCGACATCGCCCATTGTCATGATTTTTCTCATAAAAAAAACTTTTCCTTTCATAAAGTGATTATCGGCTGCCGATTATCAGTTTGTGAATGATAAGTCAAGCAATTCCGGCAATTCTCATTTAAAAAAACAGCGTTGAAAATTATCTGCGGAAACAGCCGGAATCTCCCTTTTATGTAAAGCGGGTTTGCCTAGAAGCTGTTTTAAAAATAATCGGAGGTGAAAATTTTTAGGATTTTGCCGGTTATCATGCCTGATTTTGTCGTATTCAAACGGGCGGTCTCATCCTGAATCTCCCCCGAAACATCAGGTCGGGATATTTTTAAAACAGCTTCTTACATTCAGACTTCAAAATTGCGGAGTTCACGGCTGTGCCGATGAATCAAAAAAACACTGACGGATAAGAACTCACTGATAATTCATGTATAAACTGGCATAAAGAAATCAAATTTCAATGAAACTTTATAATATTAAACTCCTTCGGCGTTCCCCATTCATACTTCTTTGGCGCATACAACGGAACACTAAAGCGGTATCTTGAGAATAATTTTGTAATGATCAGTTCGCCTCTGAATTCAAGACCGCCAGCGACAATACTGGCATACCAGCCAAATTTGTTTTCCGGTGAAAACCATAACTTGCCACCTGCCCGGAGAGGGGTGGTAGCCACATAACATCTGGCACTAATTAACCCGGAAAGGATATCCGCGTAGACTCCGGCAAAAAAATAGGATGAAAAACGAGGTTCCACTCCGATATCAATCATATCCTCAACAGGAAGCCTCAGAAAATTACAGCTAGCATTTATTCCCAGATTAGCCCCGAGGATAGCGTAGAGGCCGGCAGAAGCTAACCAGGGGAGGGCTGCTCCCCCAGGCACTAACGACAGGAGGTTTATCTTTACCGAGCCTTCAATGAAAACATAAAGTTCTATACCCCCGGCACCTGAATTATAGGCGCGGTATGAGTTATTATGTTCCTGCCACTGGCTGATAAAATATGCGCTTCCTCCTCCCCCATACCCTATAGTAGCAGGAAATAGAGGCGACTCAATCTTGTAAATGGGCTTTGCGGGTTCCACAAGAACAAACCAACGATATGCGTGACTGGGATAACTTTTTATCTCTATATGTTCTCCGTTTGCATCAATATTATAAAGATCATAAGCAGTTATGAAATCTTCCAAAGATATATCATCAGGCTCAGTTAGCCCTGGTGGATTCGGAGGAGCAGAATACCAGCGGTAATACTTTGCATTGAATTTTACGTCTGGGCCTATTTCATGGACAGGCAACTGTTTATCCGTGCCGCTCCTTAATTCCGTAATCACCCACCTCACAGCTTCCGTATCTGCACCTGCCGGTTCAGTTTCCAAAACCTTAAGTCTGACCTCTTTCCCATCCGGAGGCGCAACAATCTCCAGTCTGCCGTTTTCGGATTTTCTTGTTTTCCCCTTAGTTCCGTAATCGGCCTCGGCTTCTGTTTTTTTTACCTTTGCGGTGCGGACTGTGACCATGTCTGTCGCAAGCTCTTTGTTGTCAGTACCTTTTAAAACAGCCACAACCGGCAGGCTCTCTGCATGATAACTGACTGTTTCCGCATACAGTATTTTTTCATTGCTGCCGGCTGCTATGATATCCCCGGCATCATAGTCCTGAAAAGGAACTATATAGTCGGTATCGGAATTCCTGTGTTCTCCGGCATCCTTTTTCCATATGCGTATGCCTCCGCCGGCGGAAACAACCGTCCCTGATTTTTCACACATCAGGGTTGAAGCGGCAACATTTGCCGTGCTTTTCGGATCCGCCGCGTCATATTCAAATCTGAGTGTGCATCCGCTTTTGTCTATCGCTTTCGGAAACCTGATCCTCATGGGGACAAAACGGTCGCCCCTGCCCGGCTGGCCGTCATAACCGTCAGCCGAGTCCGAAACACAGTTGCTGTCATAGTCTCCCGCACCGACAAAGACGTATTTTGGCTCTGTCT
>DYRK01000027.1 GCA_020718785.1 Desulfatirhabdium butyrativorans
CGGCTATGCCCGCAGCCGCAACTACGGCCGCACCGGCCGCAACTGCTGCTAAAACCGCCGCTGTCACAGCCGCACCGGTTGCCGCTGCTAAGACTGCCGCAACAATGCCCGCAGCCGCAACTACGGCCGCACCGGCCGCAACTGCTGCTAAAACTGCCGCTGTTACAGCCGCACCGGTTGCCGCTGCTAAGACTGCCGCAACAATGCCCGCAGTCGCAACTATGGCAGCACCGGCGGCTACTGCTGCTAAAACTGCCGTAGCGATGCCCGCAGCTATGAGTTCGGCGATGCCTGCTGCTACTGCTGCCAAAACTGCCGCTGCTACAGGTGCAGGTGCATCATCTGCCGTACCCGCTGCCGGAGCAGCTAAGGTTTCTGCCGGAACCGGACTTGCAAAAACCGCCGCTACTGCAAAAGCACTCGGAGCAAAAACACTCGGAGCCTTGGCATTTGTGCCGGTTCCTGTATTGGGTGTTTTATCTTTGGCAGGTATTATCGGCGTTGAACTTTGGATGGGTAACAAAGATGGCAAACCGAAAGCAAAGCCTAAAAGTAAAAAGTAAAATAAGTAGGGGCATGTCGGCGACGTGCCCTTACTGTGGGCATGTCGCCTGCAATATGGCAGGGCATGTCGCCGACATGCCCCTACTTTGCTATAGGTGAGATAAAAATGAATGTACGATTGAATGGAGTTGCAGTTCGTTCCGTAGCAGTTGCGCTGGGCGAAGAGGAATTCGACCTTACCGAGCTTTGCGATATTTACGAAAAAGATGAAGTCAATCGGATCATAAAAACGAATGGGATTTCAAAAATTCGGGTTGCGCCGGAGGGTGTCTGTGCTTCTGATCTGTGCGAAAAAGCGGCACGTATGATATTGACGGCTGACGAGATAAAGCAAGTCGGCGGTGTCGTGTTTGTCTCTCAGACGCCGGATTATATTTTACCCGCGACCAGCGCATCCCTTCAGCATCGTTTGGGAATCTCTCAAAATGCCGTGGCCTTTGACATCAATCACGGATGTTCCGGCTATGTTTACGGGCTGTATCAGGCGTCGCTTTTAGTGGCTTCGGGAAGTTGTGAGTCGGTACTGGTCTGCGCGGGCGATGTACTCACGAGATATGTCAATCCGCTTGATAAGTCCGATCGCACGGTGTTCGGCGACGCGGGCAGTGCGACGCTCGTGACAAAGGGGGACAGCGATATGGCTTTCAGTATCATGACGGACGGTTCCGGCGCGGAACACCTGATTATTCCCGCTGGCGGATGCCGCTATCCGAAAGACGAGAACTCGGAAATGGTCTCGGTGAGAAAAGACGGAAATATGCGCTCTGACGAAGACCTTTTTATGAACGGGCTGGAAATCATGAATTTCTCTTTGCGGGAAGTCCCTAAAACTGTAGAAGCGGCTCTGTTGTGCAAAGGTTGGGACAAATCAGAAGTAACACTTTTCGGATTTCATCAGGCAAATAAATTCATGCTTGACTACTTGAGAAAGATACTGAAAGTACCGAAAGAGAGCGTTCCTATTGCAATGGGAGAAACCGGAAATACGAGTGCGGCGTCCATACCGACTATGCTCACTCATGAAGGCAAACTTCTCTCAGAGGAAAATCGGCTGCAAAAAGCGGTTCTGTGCGGATTCGGAGTCGGCCTGTCATGCGCTGCCGCAGCTTTGGACCTTTCCCGGACAAAAATATGGGAACCGCTGTGAATAATCTCATCAAAGAGGAGGAAAAGAGGAATGCAAAAATCAGTAATTGTAATACTTGCGATGGCGGTCTTTTTTCTGCCGAAAAATGTGCTTGCTGAAAAAATTGTTTTTGCCACAACTCAGGTTCCGCCCTTTGTGTATAAAGAAAATGGAAACTGGACTGGCATTGATGTAGATATTATCCGGGAAATCTGCAAACAGCACGGGCTTGAAGCGGAGTTTGAAGACCTGCCGTGGAAGAGAGGTTTAAACGATGTGGAGAAAGGTAATGTTGACGGCATGTTTCCTTTGTTCCGAACCGAAGAGCGGACAAAGTTTATGTATTTTCCATCTGAGTATATTGACACGGTGAAAACCGTCATTCTGATTCAAAAGGGAAGTGATATAAAAATCAGCAGTCTCAATGACTTGAATGATGAAAAAGTGGCAACAGTTGCCGGTTTCTCCTACGGCCCCATATTTGACAGCCACACATGGCTGAAAAAGGAAGAATGCAATGATATGGAGACACAGGCAAGAATACTCCATAAGGGGCGTGTCATGGTAGCAGTAGTTCCTGATCTGCCGTTCGGATTCATTTCCAAACAACTCGGTTTTCATGACAAATTTGAAACTGCCTACGTTATCTCCGAGGATCATAATTATGTGGGCTTTTCTATGAAACTTCCGGGAGATAAAGGCAAATCTCTGGCTGAGAAATTCGGGCAGAGCCTGCGGCAGTTAAGAGAAAAAGGTGTGGAAGAGACTATTCTGGCGAAATACCGTTAATTATTTTGCCACGAACTGATACTTGCAGAACGGGTTTAAAACCCGTTCTGTGAGGCAGAGCTTCTTAACGAGGTCGAACAGATAGGATTCATCACTACTTCTATACTGTTGCCAATTTTTTAACATAATTAAAGAAATTCAGGAGAGATTCTTTCCGTGGGTGAAAAAATTCTTGATATAATCATCAGTCAGGCAAAAGAACTGAACGAGCAATTGACGAACAAAATTTCTGTCGAACAGGGTGCGGATGCGCCGCTTTTCGGCAGAGGCGGTGTTTTGGATTCCATCGCATTAGTTACACTGGTCGTTGCGGTCGAGCAGGCAATCGAAGATGAATTCGATACTGCGTTGACTATTGCCGATGAAAAAGCCATGTCTCAGAAGGTCAGCCCTTTCCGAACCGTCGGCAGTTTGTCCGAGTATGTTCAAAAACTCATCAAAGGAGAGATTTGATTGGAAACGCCGATAACACTGATTACAGGCACAAGCAAAGGAATCGGAAAGTTTCTTGCACAATATTATCTCGCACAGGGACATCGTGTAATCGGTTGCAGCCGTTCGGATACGGATTGGAAGATGGAAGGATACGAACATCATATTGCAGATGTGGCGGATGAGACAGACGTAAAGAAGTTGTTTTCAGCCATCCGCAAACAATACGGAAAAATGGATCATCTCATCAATAATGCCGGTATTGCTTCCATGAATCACTTTATGCTAACGCCGGTCGCAACGGTGCATAAGATTCTGAACACAAATTTTGTGGGAACCTTTCTTTTCTGCCGGGAGGCTGCCAAATTGATGAAAAAGCAGCAATACGGAAGAATCGTGAATTTTTCTACTGTAGCTGTTCCTTTAAAATTAGAAGGGGAAGCTGTTTATGCGGCATCGAAAGCCGCTGTTATCTCTTTTACACAAGTCATAGCCAGAGAATTGGCTGATTTCGGGATAACAGTGAATGCCGTTGGTCCCACGCCTGTTCAGACCGATCTGATCGCTGCGGTTCCGAAAGATAAAATTCGGAATTTGTTAAGCAGACAGGCGATTCACAAATTTGCCGAGTTTGAAGATGTCGCCAACGTGGTTGATTTTTTTCTCAGAAAAGAAAGTGCGTTTATCACGGGACAGGTTTTGTTTCTCGGAGGCATTTAAATGTTTACGGATTTTTTGTCGGACATATTCTCAGACAACAGGGAAAAAGACGCGCTCGTATGGCAGGACAGAAAGTATTTATACGCATTTTTGCTGAACGCTTTTCAGGATTGGCGAAAAAAGCTTGATGAAAGCGGTATTGCAAAGAATTCCGTGGTCTTGCTCGAAGCGGATTTTTCACCCAATGCGCTGGCATTGATGCTTTCTCTGATAGAACATGAGTGCATTGTCGTGCCGTTTACGACTTCGGTGAAGTCAAAAAAAGCGGAATTCTGCGAAATTGCTCAGATTGAACATATTATCAGCATTGATGAAAACGATATGGTTTCCTTTGAAAAAATATATAGTCAGGCAGACCATGACTTGCTGAGACAACTGAAAGAACGGAGACATCCTGGTCTGATCCTTTTTTCTTCGGGTTCCACAGGAAAAAGCAAAGCCGCGTTGCATGATTTTGCGCCTTTGCTGGAAAAATTCAAGATTCGCCGTAATGCCATGCGAACCCTCACGTTTTTATTGTTTGACCATATCGGCGGCATCAATACGCTGCTGCATACGCTTTCCAACGCGGGCTGCATAGTAACGGTTCAGGATCGCTCTCCGGAAAGTGTCTGCAAAACGATTGAAAAGCACAAGGTTCAACTTTTGCCGACATCTCCGACCTTTATCGCCCTGCTGCTGCTGAGTGAGGCATATCGCAACTACGATTCGAGTTCCCTTGAATTGGTGACTTACGGCACGGAAGTAATGCCGGAAAGCACGCTGAAAAAGTTTCACGAATGCTTTCCGAATGTCCGGCTTTTGCAAACCTACGGGCTTTCTGAAATCGGCATAATGCGCTCGAAATCCGAGTCTTCGAATTCTTTGTGGATGAAAATCGGCGGCCAAGGCATTCAAACCCGTATTGCTGAAGGAATTCTTCAGATCAAAACGCCTTCTGCCATGCTCGGTTATCTCAATGCGCCGAGTCCTTTTACCCAAGACGGCTGGTTTGACACAGGCGACAAGGTAGAAGTGAACGGCGACTATATTCGGATACTTGGGAGAGAATCGGAGATCATCAATGTAGGCGGAGAAAAGGTCTGGCCTGTCGAAATAGAAGAAGTGATTCAGATGATGCCGGGCGTGGAAGATGTTGCGGTATGCGGCGTAAAAAGCCCGATTACCGGTCAGATGGTTCAGGCAAGCGTGAAACTGAACAGCGACGAGACTCTTTCGGATTTTCGGAAAAGAATGCGGACTTTTTGCAAAGACAAACTGGCTTCCTTCAAAATTCCGCAAAAAGTGATTCTAACGGATCATGCGTTTCACGGCGGACGGTTTAAGAAAATGAGAATCGGAAATTAGGAGGATATTTGTGTTTGCCAAAAAAAATGTAAAGAATATCTACGCGTTGACGCCGCTTCAGGAAGGTATTCTTTTTCATGCCTTATACGGCAAGGAAAATGCGACTTATTTTGAACAGTTCAACTACCATATTTCCGGTGAAATAGACATTCCGCTGTTTGAAGCAGCCTGGAATGAAATGATGCGGCGTCATGATATTTTCAGAACCGTTATTGTGCATAAAAATGTTCCGCAGCCTTTGCAAATCGTTCTCAAGGAACGCAGGATTGACTTTGTTTTTGAAGACATCCGCAGTCTCAGCCCGGAAGCACAAAGGGACTGCTGGCTGGCTTACAGAGAAAAGGATAAGAAACGATATTTTGATCTGAGCAAAGATGCCCTGATGCGGCTTGCAGTATTTCGACTTGCTGAAAATTCATTTAATGTGACATGGAGTTTTCATCATATTGTCATGGACGGCTGGAGCGTAGGCATTGTTTATGATGAACTGATTACCCTTTATCATTCCATGATAAAAGGTAATAACATCATGCTTCCGCCGCCCGTGTCTTTCGGCGAATATGTGAAATGGCTGAAAAAACAGGATAGCGGGGCAGCAAAAAACTACTGGCGCAAATATCTGGCAGATTATCGCCGCCTGACCGGTCTGCCTCGTATTTCCGGAGAAAAGAAAAAAGAATTTGTCAAAAAGACCTTTGAATTCAAGCTTTCCGAAATGATGTCTCAAGGATTGCGGGAAACGGCTGCCCGGAATCAGGTGACTGTCAATACGGTGATTCAGGTGGTCTGGGGCATTTTGCTGGGAAAATACAATGATTCCGAAGATGTTGTGTTTGCTTCTACTGTGTCGGGGCGTCCTGCCGATCTCAAAGGCGTTGAGCGCATAGTAGGACTTTTTATCAATGCGATTCCGGTACGCATTCAGATGAGACAAGGACAGACGACAGAAGCTTTGCTGCAAAAGACTCATCAGGACGCTGCGGAAAACAAAGACTACCATTATTACTCGCTGGCAGATATTCAGGCAGAAACGCTTCTGAAACAGCATCTTCTGGATCATCTCCTGATATTCGAAAGTTATCCTGATCTGGGAAAATCAAAGGAAGGCGGCGGTACCGAGTTTGTCATTGACGAGTTTGAACAGTTCGAACTCACAAATTACGATCTTTCAGTACAGATATTTCCTGAAGAGATATTTCATTTTTGTGTCATTTACAATGCTTCGGTTTATGAGCAAAGTATTATAGAAAAGATAGAAGGGCATCTGAAAGCAATTATCGGGACAATTCTGAAAGATGCAGAATCCGAACCCGCACAGATCAATGTCCTTTCTTCTGATGAGAAAGAAATATATCTGAAAGCCGCAAATGAGAGAAACGAGACATTGCCGAAACTGCCCGCTCACGGAGACCCTGCAAGAAATTTATCGGCAGTTTATGCTGAACCGGAAAATGAGGCTCAGGAAAAATTAGTCTTGATATGGAAAGAAGTCATGAATATCGGGACGCTCGGAATTGACGACAACTTCTTCGAGCTGGGCGGACACAGCCTGATGGCAACTCGGATTGTCTCCCGAATCCACAAGATATTCGAAGTCGAAATCCTTTTGCAGGAGTTTTTTGACAATCCGAATGTCAGGAAATTAAGCCGTGTCGTCTCTCGGCACAGTCTCAGCGCATACTCGGAAATCGAAGCAGTTCCCGAACAGAATGACTATGAAGTTTCCCATTCCCAGCGCAGGCTCTGGATTTTAGACAGAATGGAAGAAAACTTCATTGCTTATAACCAGTCTGCGGGTTTTCTGTTTAAAGGAAACCTCGATATTTCGGCGTTAAAACGAGCGGTTTACACGGTCTGCCAACGCCACGAATCGCTGCGGACAATCTTTATTACCGTGAACGGAGAGCCGAGGCAGAAAATAGGCTCTGTCCCGGAAGTCGAAATTACAGAAGTTGACCTGAGAGATGCTGAGAATAAGGATGAATCGGCAAAAGATTATGCAGGAAAAGAGGCAAATCTTCCATTCGATCTGGAAAAAGGACCTCTGCTGAGAGTAAAAATACTGCGGCTTTACGACGACTCCCGCTTAGTGCTTCTGAATATTCATCACATTATATGTGACGGCTGGTCTGTCGTGCTTTTCGAGAATGAGATATTGACGCTGTATAAGTCCTTTACAAAAGGGGAACCGGCTCGATTGCCGCCCTTGAAAATACAGTACAAAGACTACTCTGCATGGCATAACCGGCTTTTGGAAAGCGAGAATATCCAGTCGCATCAGGAATATTGGCATACAAAGTTATCCGGCGAACTGCCGGTGCCGAATCTCCCGACAGATTATCCGCGTCCTGCCGCACTGACGTATAAAGGAAACACGGCAACGCATCTCCTGGGTGCGGAACTTTCTGCATCTCTTGAAAAATTTTGCAGAGAAAAGGAAGTCAGTCTTTTTATGACGCTGCTTGCCGGAGCAAAAGTGCTGCTGCATCGTTATACCGGACAAAAGGATATCATCGTCGGTTCGCCCATTGCAGGCAGAATTCACCCGGATTTGGAAAATCAGATCGGCTTTTTTGTGAACACGCTTGCACTGAGAGATACGGTTATCCGCGACGAAAGCTTTATGACGCTGCTGTCAAAGGTGAAGCAGACTACGCTCGAGGCGTATCGGCATCAGATATATCCTTTCGATAAACTGGTGGAACTCGACGTTCAGCGGGACATCAGCCGTTCTCCGATTTTCGATGTGATGCTGGTCTTGCAGAATACCGACGAGATAAAGGCTGATCTTCAAAATGTAGAGATAAAACCTTTTGTTTATGAAACCGGCCTGAGTCAATTCGATCTCACGCTGATTTTCATGGAAGACGATGGAAAACTCCGGCTCAATATTAATTACAATAGCGATCTGTTCGAAAAAGAGACCGTTCGGCGGATGGGAAGGCATTTCGAAGAAGTGATGAAAAGCGTCCTGTCGGATCCGGAGCAGACGATTGCTCATGTCAATCTCTTGAGCGCCGAAGAAAAGCAGCAGATTCTGTTCGACTTTAACAATACTCGAGCCGAGTATCCCAAAGACAAAACGCTGGTTGATCTGTTCGAAGAACAAGTCATCAGGACGCCGGACCATATCGCCGTTATTTTCGAGGAAAAACAACTGACCTACAGAGAATTGAATGAAGTTGCGAATCGTCTGGCTCATGTTTTCAGAGACCAATATCGGATTCAGCCGGATGATCGGGTCGGCGTGATGATGAACCGCAGCGAAGAACTCATTGTCGCTTTGCTGGGAATTTTGAAAGCAGGCGGCGCGTATCTGCCCATAGACCCCGCGTATCCTCGGAAAAGAGTCGATTATATGATCGGGGACAGCGCGTGCAGGGTTTTACTGACCGAAAGCGGGATAGAAACGATGGGTACGGGGTACGGGGCACGGGGTGCGGGGAAAACCTCTGACCCCGAACCCCTGACCTCGCACCTCGCCTACGTGATCTATACATCCGGTTCTACGGGTGAACCCAAAGGCGTTATGATCGCCCACGGCGGTTTTGTGAATATGACGCTGGCTCAGATCAAAGGATTCGGGGTATCGGAATCGGACCGGGTTTTGCAGTTTTCTTCTCCTTCTTTCGACGCGTCCTTATCCGAGATATTCATGGCATTGCTGAAAGGCGCGGCCTTGGTCATGATTTCTGTGGACACCATCAATGACTCTCAGCGTTTTCTCGAATATATCGAGAAACATCAGGTCAGCGTCATTACTTTTCCGCCGGTTTACCTCAACATGCTGAACCATCACCCGCTGCCGACGGTGAGAACCATTATCACTGCCGGAGAACCGGCTATTCTCGGCGATGTCTTATTTTACTGCAAAGACAAACACTATTTCAATGCCTACGGTCCTACGGAAACATCGGTCTGCACGTCTTTTTACAGAGTTCCCCCTGATTTCCGGGTTCCGCATCCCGCATTCCGTATTCCTATCGGATCTCCGATTGCCAACTCATCGGTTTTTATTGTGGACGAAGCCATGCAGCCGGTTCCTGTAGGCGTACCGGGAGAAATTTGTTTTTCGGGCGTGGGGCTGGCCAGAGGTTATCTGAACAAGCCGGAAGTGACCGCAGAAAAATTTGTCGAGAATCCTTTTCAGCCCGGGACCCGGTTATACAAAATCGGCGATCTCGGTCGCTGGTTTCCTGACGGAACTATAGAATTTCTCGGGAGAAAAGACGATCAGGTAAAAGTCAGAGGATTCCGCATCGAACCGGGAGAAGTCGTCAGCCGCCTGAAACAGCATCCGCAAATATCGGAGGCATTGGTTTTGGCTTCAGGTCAGAACGAAAATTCAAGACAACTGATCGCATATTTCATTGCCCGGTCGGAAATAACTCCCGGGGAACTGAGAAATTTTCTGAGCGAAAGCCTTCCGCCCTTTATGATTCCGGCTCATTTTGTGAGGCTTGATAAATTTCCTCTGACCGTCAACGGAAAAATTGACAAGCGGGCATTGCCGGGCATTTCAGATGACTTGCGTCCGGGCAGAGAGTATGTGCAGCCCCGGAATGAGACCGAATCCAAACTCGTAAAAGTCTGGCAAAGCCTGTTTCAAAAAGAGAAAATCGGCATTTATGACGACTTCTTCGCACTCGGCGGCGATTCCATAAAAGCGATTCAGGCAGTTTCGCTTCTGCATGAGGAAAACCTGAAGGTCAAAGTCAGAGATATTTTTCAATATCCGACCGCAGCTCAACTGGCGAAAACAGCGGTTTCATCCGAGCGACGTATTGTGAAACAGGACATGATTGTCGGCGAGATTCCGCTCACCGCGATTACTGCATGGTTTTTTAGGGAATTTACTTTTGAAAAGCATCACTTCAACCATTCCGACCTGTTCTATGCCAAAGAACCGCTTGACGAAGATGCACTTCGCGCCGCATTTTCAAAGATACCGGAACATCACGACGCTCTGAGAATGCGGTGCCGCATTGAAAACGGAAATTGGAAAATGGAGATCGCCGAGGCAGATTATCCCTTGCATTTTGAAGTCATAGATTTACGAAATTCCGAACAGGCAGTTTGGGAACTCGAATCTCACGCGGAAAAGCTTCAGGCAAGCTTGGATTTGGAGAAAGGTCCGCTGATGAAAGCGGCTTTGTTCCGAATGCCTCCGGAGTGTCAAAATGCCAATTTTATAAGAATGGGTTTGACAAGCACGGACCGGCTGCTGATTATCATCCATCATCTCTTGATTGACGGCGTTTCATGGCGTTTCTTTCTTGAAGACCTTTTCCGGGGATATGAACAATATTTGGCAAAAAAAGCAATAACTTTGCCCCCGAAAACAGATTCTTTCAAAGAATGGGCAGAAAAGATTCAGGAATACAGCATCAGCGATGAACTGCTCAGAGAAAAAGAGTATTGGCGCGGGCTGGAAACAATGCCTTTGGGAGAACTGCCCTGGGATGATGACTCACCGTCAGGTTCAAATGACGGGATGATGAAAGACAGCTTTACGGCTGAAATTACGCTGTCTCAGCCGGAAACAGAAATTCTGCTCACAAAAGCCGGTCAGATTTACGCAGCGGGAACGGATGAGATTCTTCTCACCGCACTGGCATATTCGCTGAAACAATGGCACGGTCATAATAAAACCGCGATCAACCTTGAAGGACACGGACGGGAAGATATTATAAAAGATGCAGATGTCAGCCGGACTGTGGGCTGGTTTACTGCTGTTTATCCGGTGATTTTAGATTCGCCGGACGCACCCCGGCTGAAGTCAGATGTTGCAGCGCAGATCGGGATAATCAAAGATATACTACGAAATATTCCCAACCGGGGCATGGGATACGGAATTCTGAAATATGTCACGCCCGAAGCCTATAAACCCGAATTGAAGTTTGACTTGAAACCGCGAATCAGTTTTAATTATCTGGGACAGTTCGAGGCTTACGGAACCGGCTTTTTTGAAATGGCAAAAGAATCAGCCGGCAATGCTGTCAGCCCGAATGCAAAGATCATCCATGATATAGATATCAATGCGGTTGTAGCCGAAAAAAAGCTGCATTTATATCTTAGGGCAAACAGCAGGAAATGCCGGGCGGAAAGTGCTGATAAAATTTTGTCGGATTTGAAAAACAAACTGAAAAAAATAATTGCAAAGTGTGAGAAGGTGTGATAGAAAGGATTTAGGGTCAGAGGTAAGAGGAAAAGCTTTTGCCTCTTACCCCGGACCTCTAACCCCTAATTTGAATTTTGGAGGAAGAAAAGATGAAAAGGGTTGTGAAATGTGTCTTTTGCTTGTGGGTAACTTTTCTGCTCACGAATGCCCCTCTGACTGCTTCTGCACAGCAGGAATCGGCCCCGGCATCCGGGGCAGAGAATGCAGCGGCTGAAGCCGGGAAAGAAAAAAAAGATTTGGGCGAATGGTGGTTGCGGAATCCTCTGACTTATGATCCGGTTCCCGAAGAATTTCTGTATCATATAGAAGCGACTTATGACTGGAGCCGTCAGACCGGCAACTTTACGAATGACAAGCATGATCTCAGCGCGCTGGTGTCGCTGAGAAAAAAGATTTTCAGCTATAATCTCAGATATTCGTTTGACAAACGGAATGCGTCCAAACCATACTCACCGCCTTATCAGGACGATAACAAAGACCTCCGGAAAAGTACCAAACATGAAATCCACAATGATTTCAGGATGGCACTGACAAATCGGATGATTGCAGCTCTCGGAATGTTCTGGCTCAAGGATGACTACATCAAAATCCAGAACCGATACACTTATTACGGCGGCTTGGGCTATACGGTTTTCAGACATCCGAGACTGAAAATAGATGTATTCGGGGCTTTAGGCTACGAAGAACTGGATCATACGGATGAGTATCATGAAAATTTCCTGAAAATGCAGGACTGGGGAGAAACATCCGATGTGAAGTATTACGACCGAGGAACCGTCGTCTCTTCTCTGATTTATCTCCATGAACAAGCCCGGGCATATCTGCTTCCCGGTGTGGCATTGAATCAGGGTATTGATTATTACAGAGACATTGACGACAGCGACATCTACCGATGGAAGCTCAATGTGGGTCTGGATATCATGATTATGGAGCATATATTCGCTTCCCTCACTTATGAGGAAAAATATGATAACTCTCCCGAATCCGTGATGGGAATTCGGAAAAGGGATACCTCCATAGGCGCGGGTGTGAAAATAAGCTTTTAGGATTTGAGTGATTCTTCGTTATCTTCAAAAATGATATGCAAACAATCTCCAATAGTAAAGAGTAAGGTAGTAAAGCGGGTTTCAAACCCGCTTTACAGAGGGATGATATGTAAACAATTTCCAAAGGTAAGGAGAAGAGGAAATGAGGAAAAAAGGAAATATCGTGTTTGATAAAACACGTTATCTTTGTGCAGCAATGCTTCTTGCGGCGATTATGTCTGTAGGATGCGGGGGCGAACATGAAGACTACGTCTCCGAAAGAGAGGGGCGTTTTATTGACAGTGCGGTTCAGGGGCTGACCTATATTTCCGGAGGGCTTACCGGCGTAACCGATGCAAATGGAACCTTCTTTTACGAAAAAGGCGAACCCGTTACCTTCAAGCTCGGAAATATTGTCATCGGGTCTGCTTCGACTATTATGGAACTGGATGTAAAAACATTAGAAGTTGCTCCACCCGTCCTTACGCTGACTCCCAGAGATCTGGTTGCCGATGCGGAAAGCGACAGAGACCCGCAGGTTACAAATATTCTGCGTTTTCTGCAGACGCTCGATGATGATTATGATCCGGATAACGGCATTCTTCTTTCGGAATCTGTAAGAGAAAAAGCGAAGAACTGCAATGATGTTGATTTTTCTTTGACTCCGGCTGAATTCGAGGCGAAAACAGAGTCTGTCATAGCCGACCTGCTCGGACAAAACCGGGAACTGATTTCAACGGTAAGAGCGCAGAATCATTTTATCAGGACAAAGTTGCAGGACATTCTGGATAAAGCAGTCGAGGAAAACGCCGTACCCGGTGTCGCCTTGGTTGCAGAAGTTCCCTGTGAGGGTGCCGACTGCATAAACGGAGAAATGGACGGCGTGGATTATGAAGACGGCAAGTTTACATGGAAGCTGGCAAGCGGTTATTCCAATCTGGAAACCAAAACGCCGATGACTACCGATACCAGGTTCCGGGTTGCCAGTCTGACCAAAACCTTTGTGGCAATGACCGTCATGCAGTTAGTCGAGGAAGGAAAAATAACCCCTGATGATTCTGTAGAACAGTGGTTTCCCGGAATGATTCCCAACGGAGAGAATATCACCATCCGTCAGGTGGTGAATCACTCCAGCGGTCTGTATAATTTTTACGAAGTGCCTTCCGACTGGTTTTTCGACTTTCTTTTTCTCCGTCAGGACACATGGGAGCCGGAGGATCTGATTGAGCTTGCGGTTGAAGAAGGACCCACTTTTCCTCCCGGAGAGGGCTGGCATTACTCGAATACGAATTACGTCCTGCTGGGGATGCTCATAGAGGAAGCGACCGGCAATAAATGGGAGGATGAGATACGGAACCGCTTTATCTACAAATACGGACTCAGCGACACCATTGTTCCCGAAACCGGGGAACGAAACCTTGAAGGACCTTATGCCCAGAATCCTGCCGAGGGAAATTATGCCCACGGCTATATGGATCTGTATGAACTGACCGGAGCCATGTACGGACAGAAAGGCGAAATTCTGGAAGACGCTTCGACCCGGGAACCTTCTGCGGCCGGCTCATCGGCATGTATGATTTCTTCCCCTGAAAATCTGTGCAAATGGATGAAACTCGTGGGAGAAGGCAGCCTGTTCGGCCAAGTCTATGATTTTGTCAATGACACAACGGTTGACCCTGAACTCTATTTCCCCATGACTCCTGCTGTTTATTGCGGCCCGAATTTTTATAAAAATGTTTCAAACAATATGCTGATTGCTTCGGGTAATTTTGTAGGCTACGATGTGGGCATCGTCTATGATCCGAACAACCGCATCCCTATTGCCGCCTGCGCCAATCGGACCTTGAGATTCAGTGACGGGCAGGTAAAGGATATTGTGATTTTCGATGCGCTCACTATTCTGGGCGGCGGGCTGAAAAGTGAGAATTGAGAAGTGAAGAAACTGAGTTTTCTTCAAAAAAACTCAGTTTCTGCAGAGCGGGTTTGAAACCCGCTCTGCATGTGCCGAGATTATTTATATTCGGATACTTAAAAGCAGCAGTCATCTGCTTAACATCTTATTATGATAAAAAATTATTTACATGAATCTGCTGAAATTATATAAAAGAGAGTCGAATGTTTCCGGCAAGTCGGTGATGTTTATGGCCATTGTCTCCGGCATCGCACAGGGACTGCTGCTGGGCATCATTACCACCGCGGCAGCCACTGCCTCCTACGAGAGCCTGAATTTCAGATTTTTTCTCCTCTTTATTATCGCCTTCACTATTGTTATCATCGGAAAACGCTTTGCTTTGAAAAGAGCGACGGCTATTGCCGAAGGCATCATCAAACGCATACGCGTAAGAATTTCCGACAAAATCAGAAATTCCGAACTTCTGTTTCTGGAAAATACCGGGAAAGCGGAAATCTACACGCGGATTACTTACAACACCAATCTTATCTCCGAATCTGCCGTGCTGATTATCAACGCGGCGCAGTCCGGCATAGTCTTTTTCTTCTGTATGTTCTATATAGCGGTCTTGTCGAAGCTGGCTTTTTTCATAACGCTTCTTGCAATTATTGCTGCGACAGCCAATTATATCTTGCAGCAGGAGAAAATTGACAAAGGCATCCGGGAAACCGCAATAAAAGAGAGCGCATTCTTCGATATGCTGAATCAGATTCTTGACGGCTTCAAAGAACTCAAAATGAACGTCAAAAAAAGCGATGATGCTTTCGGATTTCTCAAAGGAATCGCGGATGAAACCGAAGACCTGAAAGTAAAAACCGGATTCAGGTTTGTAACGGAACTGATGTTCTCCCAAGTCTTTTTTTACACATTGCTTGCAGTCATTGTTTTTATTCTGCCCAGACTGGATCCTGCCAATCCTTCACTGATTATTCGGCTGACTGCCGCTATTCTCTTTATTATCGGTCCGGTAAACCTCGTGGTAGGCACGATACCGCTTTTTTCCAGAGCCAATATGGCTGTGGAAACTCTGTATGAACTGGAAGAAAGATTGGACAATGCGAGCAGACCCTTTAAATTCGAGGGTAAACCCTATATCCAAAATATAGAATCCTTTGAACAAATCCGGCTTGACGCCCTCTCTTTTTCCTATACGGATCAATATGGGACGCCTTTGTTTACAGTGGGTCCCGTGAATCTGACGGTTCGAAAAGGAGAAATCATCTTTATCGTGGGCGGAAACGGCAGCGGAAAATCCACATTGCTGAAACTTTTAACCGGCTTATATTATCCTAATGAGGGTTCTATACGATTGGATGATCTGACCGTTGACAAGACCGTTTATCAGTCCTATCGGGAAATGTTTTCTATCATATTCAGCGAGTTTCATGTGTTTGATCGTCTCTACGGTCTTAGGGAAACAGACCCTGACAGAGTTCGAAGCCTCATCCGATTAATGGAACTGGAAAAGAAAACAGACGTAGTTGACGGCGGATTCACCAATATCAAACTTTCCACAGGACAGCGGAAAAGGCTTGCAATGATTGTTGCTTTGCTGGAGAGCCGGCCGATCTGCGTATTTGACGAGTGGGCAGCCGATCAGGATCCCATTTTCAGAAAATATTTTTATGAAGTATTACTAAATGATCTGAGATCAAGGGGAAAAACAATTATTGCCGTCAGCCATGACGACCGATATTTCGGCTTTGCGGACCGGGTGCTGAAGATGGAATACGGCAAGTTTGTCGAGTAAACCCCATCCTCCCACGCTCCGGCATGGGAACGAGTAAACGAGTACACGATTTGCAAAATCGTTTTATTCTTGCCGCTGTCATAATCTGCGCTTTTGTAAAACGCCATATGCTTAACATAGACCCAAATCGTTTTTGCGGAGAAACGGTTTGCGTCTGTTTCGGCGAAACGGTTTGAAAAAATTGTCCGGAAGCCCGGAAATAAATTTCCGGGCAAAGACTTATCTGAACACCAGCATAGTCGAGGTCTGATTGATATGTCCGATGTATTCCTCTCCGTAAGTGCTGAAACCCAGGGTGGGAATATCCGAAAAAATGTTGCCGTAAGCCTCGGTCTGTCCTTTTTGCTCTAATTCCAATGTTCTGAGAATACAATGAAAATTGATAATTCCGGAAATAGAATTCAACTCGGCTTTTTTCTCTGCCAGAGCCTGTCGGGTATCGCTGACAATATCTGTGGATTCCAGCAGACTGAGTTCCATGCCTTCTTTGATATTGCAGTAAAAAGCCATATCATTGCCCCGGATCTGCTGGGGACTTCGGACATAAGGTTCATCTCCGAACATCAGCCCCATCGGATGTCTCATAAAATGACTTCCTGCCTCTTTCACCGGAATCCCCAATGCCTCAGCGTAAGCCATGGCAGCAGGCTTGAAGTCAAACTCCAGAACTGTGCGCTTTGCTTCGTTTACCTTTGTCGCGGTCAGTTTCCTGTCCAGAGCGCAGAAACTCTGGGTCTTAATCACATCAAAACCCTTTGCGGGCCGGATCAGAGCCAATACCGCCGCGTCGGTATATGCTTTTCCGTTTGCATAGATATAGGTCTGTTTAAACTTCAGATCATCGCCGGCAGATGCGCCGATGAACACCACATCGGTCAGATCGCCGATTTTCTCCATCAGTCTTTCTTCTGCGCCGCTTAATCCGTCTGCCAGAATCACTCCGACATATTTTTCAAAATCCATTTCAGCCATCTGCGTCCGGTAATAGGCTTCAAACTGCCTGAATGCCTCCGGGACACGGTTTTCACTGCGGATATTTTCTGCCACCGCTATACAGATATCTGCTACGGACTCTGTATCAAACAGCATTGCTGCCACCGATCCTTTCAGCATTTTGCCGGATACAATTTCTCCTGCCGTGGAACAGCCGAACACCGATGCGTTTTTGAATTTCTCCTGCATCTGCCGGCTGAGCGATTCGGGATCAAAGCAAGATGATGCAAAATAGATCACCGTATTCGGAGCAAATCCCGAAGCCTGATGCCCGATATCCGAGACAATATCCCTGACAGTTTCTTTTGACGAATGCGCTGTTATGATTCCCATTGTTATTCCCCCTGCCTGAAGCTTCTCAGGTCGTTTTTCGTGACTCAGCCCGGCCTGCTTTGTTTGTCACCGCATATCCACACCGAGTTCGACAGCGATTTTTCTTATTCTTTCCAGAATCAGCGGATTGTCATCCGATGCTTCGTTATATCCGTCAGGATCAATTCCCTTCAGAAGCAGTTTGGCTTTGGTAGTATAAATCAATCCCTTGAGTCCTTTGGACCGTTTGGCAATAATTGTATCAATCAGTTCTTTGATCTGTCCCGCCATGAGTCATTTCCTCCTTCTTTATGCCCCGACATAAACGGGCAATACTGAAATTCCGGAGTGCCGAACTTACAGTTTTGCAGTATTCCGCAATGCTAAACTGTAAGTTCGGCAATCCTCCAAAGTGTAAATTCGGCAGTATTTCACAATGCCAAACTGTAAGTTTAGCACTCCTCCGACCAGGCCGGGGCTTGGTTTTTTATTGACGCATCAGATTTTTCGCCCTGACTTCAATCAGTTCTGCTGCAATACTGACAGCAATTTCTTCAGGAGTTTCCGCGCCGATGTCTAATCCGACAGGACTGTAAACCCTTTTCAAATCTCTTTCTGTAAATCCCTCGTTCAGCAATGCCTTATAGATGGCGTCACATTTGCGATGACTTCCGATCATGCCGATATATCCGGCATCGGTTCCGAGTGCCTGCGCCAGTACCGTTTTATCATGACTATGCCCGCGGGTCAGAATGACCACATAGCTGTCTTTATCAATAGTCAAATCTGAAAAAGCGGTTTCAAACGAAGCAGGCACTCTGATCTCTTCAGCCGTGGGAAATCGCTGCCGGTTGGCGAATTCGCTGCGGTCATCCAGCACAATGGTCTGGAAATCAGTCATTTTGGTTAAAATTGCCACCTGCTGAGAGACATGCCCTGCTCCGAACAAATATACGGTTCCCGGAACAAATAAAGGTTCTATGAGAAATTTCTGTCTGTCTTCGGAAATCAGTGTAGGCGCACGGTTGCCCCGCATTTTCTCTGCCAAAGAAGCCAAAAGGAATTCTGAAAAAGAGAAATTGCCGTGTATCACCTGATTTCCCGAAATCAGACATCGCTGTACGCGTATCTGCTTTTCGTCTTCCATATCCAGTATGGCTGCCGTCAGCATTTTTTCTCTTTTCTGAAGTGCAAGGCATATTTCCTGATACATTTTCAGCATGTCAGAATTTGCTTCTGTAAATTCAAGGAGTACTTCCAAACATCCGCCGCAGATCATATCCATCGTATCAGCGGTTTTTGCATTCAGGCGGAATTCCCGAATCCGGGGCTGCCGGGTTTGAAAAATTTCCGAAGCTGTCTTTATGACCTGAGCTTCCACCAATCCGCCGCCGACAGTTCCGATGATACTTCCATCCTGACGGATTGCCATTTTTGTACCGGCCAGACGCGGGGTAGAACCTGTCTGGCTGAGAATCGTTGCCAATACAAATGACTCTCCCTGTTCTAATAATTCACATAGCTGTTTTTCCAATTTACTCATAGATGAGCCTCCGCTTTCGGATCATTCGTTTCTCCACACCTGTGCTATGCCGGCAGAGACAGTCCGCCGGCGTGTCTCTGCATAAGTCAATTCCGATTTTCAATTCTGAGGCATTGCGGATCGCCGATATCTGATTCAGGGCATCCTGAACCTGAGTCAATATCTGCGAATCTGTGCTGCCATTTTTGATATAAAGAAGGATTTGCAACACGGGATTATGATTCTCCTGTGTAATTGCTGCCTGATAATCGAGCAAATCCGGAATTGGGAAAAGAGCTTCGTCCAAATCTGCCATGCTCAGAATATCTGCTCCCAGCCGAATTCTATTGCTAAATCGTCCCTGTACCCGCTCCAATCGTTTTAAAAGGGTTCCGCAACTACAGGATTCAGGCAGAAACCGTGACATATCCCCGGTGCGATAACGGATCAGCGGCATTCCGTTCCGAGTCAGAGTCGTAAAGACAATTTCGCCGAAATCGCCGTCCCGCTTCGGATCGCCGGTATGCGGGTCAATGATTTCGACATACAAATCCGCCTCCCGGAAATGAAGGGGGGTCAGAGGTAAGGGGTGAGAGGTTCGGGGTTCGGGGTGAGAGGTAAGAGGCATATTCTCACCTCTGACCCCTGACCCCGAACCCCTCACCCCACATTCAATCCCGCCGCCCAATCCCATTTCGCTCATGCCGTAATGATTGAATACCTGACAATTCCATATCTCTTCCAATGCCCGGACAATGGCAAGAGGAACATAATCGGCAGTCAATATGATATTTCTGATGATTCCTTCTGGGATATCCTGTGTTCTGGCAAGCCGCAGCACCTGTGTAGGAATACCGATAAGCCATGCAGGCTGTTCAATCTTTATTTCCTCGGCAGTTCGTTCCGGATCCTTTACAATCCCGTGAATCAGCCCTTTGACTTGTATCCGTTCTAATCCTTTGGCAATCAGGTCTCCCGCACTGTCGGGTTTTTCTCCGGGCAGGAGAATCAGAACTTTCTCTCCGCTTCGAACAAAGGCAGACATGGCATGAGCAAAGAAATCAATGCTCAATTCCAAATCCTGCCGGGTAAAGTATAATCGTTTAGGATTACCCGTAGTTCCGGAAGTCTGAAGTGTGACTGCCCGTTGAATCTCGTCTTGAGACACACAAAGGAATTGCAGGCTCTTATCGCGTATATCCTGTGAAGTGGTAAACGGAAAGACGGATAAGTCATCAAGCGTACTGATCTGCCTGCTTGAGAATCCTTTCAGATGCGAGCGGTAAAAAGGACTTTTCTCACGACAAAAGTCAACGGTTTCCCTTAGTTTTTCTAATTGATACGCATCTAATACTTCACGGCTCAGGGGTTGGGATGCTGTATTAATTTTGGAATGAATCCATTGCTCTAATTTTGTCATATATTAATCAATCGTAGTAGCACGCCGCCGGTCTGCCCCTACAGGCGATAAAGCGTCTTTCCTCCGGCGCTGCTCAGGTTGCAGATGCAGAATGGAATCAGTTTTCCTTCGGGAGATACCACATGAATACAGCAATCTTTCAGGCGTTCTATATCGAGAGTCCATGCGTCCTGAAAAGCCATGGCCGAAACGGCAAAACCGTATTGCTTTGCACGAGTCAGAAACGCATCCAAATCATCCGATGTATCGCAACATCGCTTTTCGGAGATCATCGGAAATGCCCATTGTCGGGCAACCGTTGATATGGCTTGTATCGCTCCTTCCTCAGCCTTTTCAATATTCTGAGAAATTCGGGAACTCTCGTTGCACTGACAAGCGGTCTGAGTCAATTGCGTGAGTGCTTTCAGGCTTCCGTCCGGCATGAGAATAAAATTCCCATGAAAGGAGCATCGGGCATTTTCACACCCCGGAGGACAGAAATTCTCTGCCCTGACCATACCGTCAGTTTGTTGTTCTATGGCAGTCATAATTTCAGGCAAAGTGATCCGATCTTCATCTGAAGGCGGATTCGGGTATCGCCCGAAATAACTGACCGGCTGAAAATGAATCCCTCTGACAGTCGGCGCAAATTTCAACCCGAATCGAATGATATCGCCGATATTCTGTAGATTCACCTTAGGCATAAGGGTCGGAACCAATACGACGCCGATATTGTTTTCCGCACAATGTTCAATCGCTGCCTGTTTTACTTCAAACAGCGGCTTTCCCCTAAGCGAAATATAAATATCATCTGTTGTGCCGTCAAACTGAAGAAAGACCGAAGAAAGACCTGCTTCTTTCAGTCTGCGGGCATAGTCTTTTTCTGCTGCGATCCGAATGCCGTTGGTATTGAGTTGGATAAAGGGAAAGCCCATGGTTCTGCCGGTTTCGATAATCATCGGCAAATCATCCCGAACTGTAGGTTCTCCCCCGGATAACTGAATATTGCAGAAACCGGCGGCATCCTTGACTCGCTCATACCATATTCGGATAAGCCTGAAATCCGGGTCCCGCGTGGCGGCACGGCCCGCCGAGGCAAAGCAGAACGGACAGTTCAGATTGCAGCGCATCGTAATTTCAAGCAGAGCGGTACACGTATGCTGACGATGTTCCGAGCATAATCCGCAGTCAAAGGGACATCCCTGAGAAATTTCAGCATAACAGACCGAAGGCTGTGTGGAGATTTTAGGCCTTATCCATGTTTCAAAATCGGGTTTTCCTCTCCAGAGAACGGTCTGAAATTTTCCATGTTCATCACAATGCTTCACGAGAAAAACCGCATCGCCTTCTTTTACATAGTACGCCGGAATTTTTTTCAGGCATTCGGGACAAAGACTCTGAGTTTGGGAGAGCATCAGTGTCATTCTTTAACCCACTGTCTCAATTTCATTTTCTACCAATATCGTCATAATTTGCATATATGTTTCTGCCAGAATATTCGCGCATCGGCTCATATCCGGTTTCTGATCTGGCGCATCTTTCAGAATATCTCTGCAAGTCATTCCGCCGTATTCGGCGCCGATATGCTCCCTGAACCATTCTGTCAGTTCCGAAATTATCAGATTGAGCCGCTCATGTCCTGCTTCTTCGTCTTCTGAGCCTTTGCCTGCATAAAAAGCAATCAGACACGCGCCGCCGGTCAGGACGCCGCATAATTCGCCGCTGTGTCCGAGTCCGTTGCACAAGCCGGCCATGGCTCTGACCAATTCCGGATTTTTTCTATCCTGAGCTTCCAATGCCAGCAAAAACAAAATCTGGCTGCAACAATAGCCCCTTTGAGCCAGAGGGAGCATCTGGAAAAGAATGTCATTCGGCGTCATTTGTCTCCTTTCGGATAGGTTCG
>DYRK01000395.1 GCA_020718785.1 Desulfatirhabdium butyrativorans
ACGAAGACGGCAATATTGTATGGCAGGCTGATTATAAGCCCTTCGGCGAAGTTATAGCGACGGCTTCCTCTGTGGAAAACAATTTCAGGTTCCCGGGGCAGTATTTTGATGACGAAACGGGGCTGCACTATAACTGGCACCGGTATTATGACCCGGATACGGGACGGTATCTGACGCCGGATCCGATAGGACTGGAAGGGGGGATAAATCTGTACGGGTATGCCGGAGGAAATCCGATCAGTTGGATTGATCCGGAAGGTCTGAAAATCAGAATTGAAGGCAGTGATAGTGACAGAGCTTTGCTGGCAGGGTATCTTTCCGATATTGTCGGAGCCGGTCTGAAATCTGACAGTAACGGATATCTTTCGGACAACTTCTCATCGCCAGTAAAGTTTTCAGAAGTCGGAGGATGGCTGAAAGAAATCATTCAGAGTCCGTATACTGTCATTGTCCGATTCGGTGTCTGTCAGTTCGGCATCGCCGGATGTTTCAGTCCTTCTGAGGGAAGCGCAGTTATTGATCCGAAGCTGAAAGACCGAAATCAGCGTGATTTTTACTATCGCGGACCATGTGAAAAATGGTATGATATTCTCGGTTCGGTTTATTATTACCAGCCAGAAGACGCCCTGGCTCATGAACTGCTTGGACACGGGCTGGATTATGTGAGAACGATGCCTAAAGGATATATCATAAATGATCAGGCGAATGCCATAAAGCGGGAAAACAAAGTAAGGGAACTGCTCGGCATCAAGGGAAGCCGATACTGTGACGAATAGCCTGACACAGTAAGTAAGCGGTCATAAATTCTTTTTTACAGGCTTCCGAAGTTTCGGAAACTTCGGAAGTCTTTATGCCGAAAAACTTATGATCGGATACTTGCAGATGCGGTGATCGGATAATTTTATGCGGAAGAAATCAGCAAAATATGCAGTCCTGTCTTTGTTTTTTCTGACCATTATGATAATAACTGTTTTTCACTTATTTAAAGTACGGATCGCCGACATTTATTTTTCATCGAAATATGATGCGGAACTCAGATATGTCAGAAGCTGTCTTTATCTGCTTAGAGACGGGAATATTTCCGAAATAAAAAAAATCTGCGACATCTCGTGCAGAGTTTTGCGACCGGATTTTTTGAAAAGCTATAAAAATATATTGAAAAAAACAGATATTGATTCCATGCGGGTAAGGATTGCCGAGAGACGCCCGGAAAACGGCGGAGACAGATTCATCGTAATAGTTTATTTTGAAAATGATACCCGCCTGTATTTGCATCTGACGCTGAAAAAACAGTCAGGCATATGGATCATGATGTCTTTCGGAATATCCGAGGCTTTTCGGAGCTATCTGACAGAACAGGATGGATTTTGAAAACCATGCTATGGGATGAATATGCCCGCCAAGCAGATCATCATTAGCGGGAGATGTCCGGTTCAGCGGTACGGATACCGTCAGAGTGACCGGCAGAAAGAACGGAAATAAAAAAGCTGTAATACCCGAATGCTATCAAATACGGAATACGGATAAAGTTTATTTTTATCATCTGAATCATCTGGGAACCCCGCAGGCAATGACAGATGAAGAGGGGAATATTGTCTGGCAGGCTGATTACAAGCCGTTCGGCGAGGCTATACCGGGGTCATCATCTGTGGAAAACAGCTTCAGGTTCCCGGGGCAGTATTTCGATGCCGAGACAGGTCTGCACTACAATTGGCATCGCTATTATGACCCGAAAACGGGGCGGTATATGACACCGGATCCTATTGGCTTGGAAGGGGGAATAAATCTTTACAGTTATGCCCTGAACGATCCGGTCAGTTTCGTTGATCCTGACGGACAGTTTGCATGGATAGCAATTCTGATAGCTGTATATGAGGTTATTGATGCTGCCTCTTCAATTTATGACGCATATACTGTTGCCGAAACTATTGCTGATCCTGATGCAAGCCTTTCTGAAAAAGGAATGACAACCGCCATTTTTATAATTGGAATGGTTACGCCCGCCCCAGGAGGAGGGACAAGTGTTTGTAAGAAAGCTTCAAAGGGTGTAGATATCCTTTCGGACGGGATGACGACCAAAGTTGATGATGCTCTTGATATGGCAGAGAGATTTCTAGGATCCGGTTATAAGGATATGGGAAAAGGAAGATTCGTTTCCGCAGATGGAAAGAGAGCGGTCAGGTTGGGGGACAGTGATATACTTGGCAAACATGGGGGAGGACCGCATATGAATTTTGAAATATTGAAACCAAACTCTGCAAAACCTGGAAAAATGCAGATTGATAAAAATTTTCATGTTTACATCAAGGAGTAAACTGAAATTGAAAATTGAAATGAAAGTACCTGATTTCCATAAAGGATATGGAATGGAATTGGACTGGGAAGACGGATTTGAAATCGAAATCAGACAATCACCGGAATCCGTTATGCTCAGAGCAAATAAAGCAGGATTGATTTCTCTGGCACGACATTTGCTCGCTTTGTCTGTTTCTTCGGTTCCGGCGGGTTACCATCTTCACTTTGATGATTTGAACAGCCTGGAAGCAGGTTCTTGTGAACTGATCATTGAAAAAATCTCTTGAACGTGGATCATCTCGGAACCCCGCAGGCTATAACGGATGAAGAAGGCAATATCGTCTGGCAGGCTGATTACAAGCCCTTCGGAGAGGCTGCCGTTACAGCCGGGGATGTGAATAACAATTTCAGGTTCCCGGGACAGTATTTTGATGAGGAAACCGGGCTGCACTACAACTGGCACAGATATTATGACCCGGATACAGGAAGGTATTTGACTCCGGATCCGATCGGGCTGGAAGGGGGAATAAATCTTTACAGTTATGCGCTGAATAATCCGGTTAATCTGGCAGATCCGGACGGTAAAAATCCCCTGATCGGAATTTTAATCTTAGCCGGTTATTACCTTCTGACAAATCCCGATGCGGCAAATGCCCCCGCTCCCTGCGACGAGCTTCACAATTCATACGGGGCTGAAAAAATCGTAGGTGAGGGGATAGTTGATATTGTTACTGTCGGTATTCTTTCAAAGGTATTTAAATTTGTTTCGATGAAGAATGCAAAAAAACTTTTAGTCTTCCGAAAGAATGCTGACGATGTAATAAGCAGTTCAATGCGTCCGGCAAGAGCCGGAGCCGAGGAGTCAAGGGCGCTTCAAGCTTTAAAGAAAAAAATAGATAGAAACAATCCTGCTTTTCAAGGTTTGGAAAAAAGTCAGGAAGCAGCTAACAGTGTAATTCGTGAAGTGCTTAATACAAAAAACCCTGTTTATAACAGTGGGATAAACAGGAACGGAGATTATTACATCGAAATCTTTAATTCTGATACAGGAAGAGGTGTACGTCTTATTAACGATGCTTTTGATACTTTTGTTAATCTCCGTTAACATATATGAAAAGTTTACAGATATTGATGATAGGCTACAATTTGGACAGAGAGAAGGACTGATATGTTACCATCTGACAGTATTGATATTTTAATCCGTCTGACAGGATTGGAAATAATCAATGTAAAACGTCAGCTTTATAAAGGTGACTTTGATTTGCCGGATTATGAACAAAATGCTGACGGACCGATACAGCTGATCTTCAGTAACAATATGGTTGTACACTTTGTGTCTATGACAGAGTCTGACAGCGTAGGCATCTTCATAGGGTCGATGCCCGCGTATGGAAGCAGTTACATGATAAGAGATTTATCAGAGAACAGCTTCTGGATGGATCGGATCGGTCAGAAGATTGAAGAAATTCATATTCTTCAATCGGTTTTTGTATCAGAATATAATCCCAACGAGTTCGGAATCGAACTGATATTCGCTGATAAAAAAACAGTGTGTATTGAATATCTGGATGATGAGGATAACCCTGATATGATAAGGGTGATTAGCAGTTATAAGGGACTATGCAACAGGAAGAAAGTCGGTTGATTACCCTGAACGGAACCGTGTGTGCGGAAAAAGCTGTTGTCGGCGATTATGACAGAGACGGCATTCCTGATCTCACGGTGAAATTCGACAGGGAACAGGTCTGCGCTCTTCTCGAACCGGGCGATGCTGTTGAAATTACGGTCAGCGGGGCTGTCGGAGATGTCCGGTTCATCGGTACGGATACCGTCAGGGTAATCGGCAAAAAAAACGGAAATAAAAAAGCTGTAATACCCGAATATTATGAAGCACGGAATACGGACAGGGTTTATTTTTATCATCTGAATCATCTCGGAACCCCGCAGGCAATGACAGATGAAGCGGGGAATATTGTCTGGCAGGCTGATTATAAGCCCTTCGGAGAAGTTGCCGTTACGACCGGAGATGTCAGGAACAATTTCAGATTCCCGGGACAGTATTTTGACGCTGAAACAGGGCTGCATTATAACTGGCACAGATACTATGATCCGGATACGGGAAGATATTTAACGCCGGATCCGATTGGGCTGGACGGAGGGATAAATCTTTTTATATATGTACGGAATAATCCTATTAATTTCAAAGATTTATTTGGATTGAAACTGTCAAAATCTCAACTTGAAGAGTTGAAAAAGTTTATCGAGGGACAGGAAGAAATACTTGAAGAATATAAAAAAATAGCAGCAGCGTCAAATGCTCTTGAGAAGTATATGGAATTCCGTAAAAAGACTGAAGCCATAGCAAATGCAGCCGGGTACAGAAGTGAGTGTTATAAAAACGCTTCTCCCGAAGTACAGAAAATAATTGATATACATGAATCATATCATGTTTATTTTCCACAGTATTTCTTTCATGGCTCACTGATGTCATTCCTGTCCCGATCTCCGGTTGATTCATTTTTACGTTTTTTGGCTGCTGAAGAGATAAGAGCGTATACTATTTCAAACAGACTCCTTAAGGAACTGTATGAAAAAGAATCCCGTGAAAATTAGAAAAACAGGCGGCTCGGCTTTGCCGGAAAGTATTAAAATGTCAGTATGCAGTATTATCAATTTAGCTGTTTCGGCAGCAGGATTGCTGACAGGGTTGTATTTTTGGATATACGACAGGACATATGCCGAGTTCTCCGATCTTTATTATTTTCTCCGTATTATTGTGCTTTTTATTCTTTTATTATATGTGTCTGTTATTTATAATCTGATAACTTTATGTGAAAAAAAGCATAAGGCAAATATTATATCAGTCCTGAGTTTCATATTCGCCTGTGTCGCATTATTCCTCTTATCGGTAGATATTATCTTTCTATTCTTATAAGAAGAACAATCAGAACAGGTATTACGACCCGGATACGGGGCGGTATCTGACGCCGGATCCAATCGGGCTGACGGGCGGGATCAATCTTTATGCGTATGTGACGGGGAATCCGGTGAATCTGACTGACCCGCCGGGACTGTTTTCCGAACCGCAGAAGCAGCAGATAATAACAACGTGGCGTAACACAGGGGCGGTTGTCGGAGCATTTATCGGGTCTCTGATTGGCGGGGGCGGCGGTTCTCTGACTGGTCCAGCTGCTGCCGGAGCTGTCCCAGCCGGGGCATACGCAGGCGCGGCTGGCGGTTCCGTAGTCGGTGGTATTACCGCTGAGATACTGGCAAAAGGTGTGCTGCATATAGCAACTGTTATGCAGAACTCCGGCGGTTCTTCTGATTCAGATTCATGTTCTGACGATGATGATAAGAAGTTAAATTTAGAAAAGATTAACGATAACTATTTAAAGAAAAAAGGAATTGATTCTCATGAACTGAAACGGGATTATT
>DYRK01001111.1 GCA_020718785.1 Desulfatirhabdium butyrativorans
AGGCTGATTATGTCGGCTCGCTCAACATTCTTCACCGGTTTCTCACCGGACGATACGGTGCCGGTTTCAAAACCGACCGAATACTATAAAATACTATTCAGTTGGTAACTATGAAATCAATAATACTGTTATATTATGATTCAGTCGTTCAGAAACAGAGGCACGGAAGATATTTTCAACGGCAACCAGACGAAAGCTGCCAGAAAAACATGTCCGCAGTCTTTATGGAGGGCTGCTGCAAGAAAACTTGAGCAGCTTGACTCGGTTCTCTGGGCTGACGAACTCATCATACCGCCGGGCAACCGTTTTGAAACACTGACAGGAAACCGTGCAGGACAATACAGCATTCGGATAAATGATCAGTACCGCATCTGCTTCGGATGGACCGATGAGGGACCGGAGCAGGTCGAAATAACAGATTATCACTGAATAAATTATTCTGAGGGAAATATGATTCGTATTCCGACTCATCGTACGCCGGTACATCCGGGTGAAATGCTTTCGGAAGAGTTTCTGATTCCGGCAGGTCTGACTCAGAAATCGCTGGCAAAGGCGATTCTTATGCCCTATCGGCGAATTAATGAAATAGTGAACGGACGCAGAGATATAACTCCGGAGACGGCCTTGCGTCTGGCGAAGTTTTTCAATATTTCGGCGGAGTTCTGGATGAACCTTCAGTTACGCTGGGATCTGTATCATGCTCAGAAATCCGAAATGAATACATTAAAGTCTATTCAGCCTTTTGATACGGCGCAACGCTGTGAAATTACAGGTGAACATATAACAGCGGCGACATAACTTTTTGCAAGTCCTGCCTCAGCCGAAAGATGAAGCGAGTCCCGTCTGATATGCCGAGGCTTTTCGGCGCCGAGTGTATGACCGCACGCTCTGTTTTATAATATCTCTGTTTCATTATAAATTATTTTTTGAAAAAAATGCTTGACAGGCTCATTGAAGTGCATTGTCTTTTTTGAAGAGGGTTATGAAATAAAAGATAAAGAAAACCGAAAATAAAATTCAGCGTTAATGTGGTCATCGTCTGTTTAAAAACCGCCAATTTTTAACATGGAGACGATGCAGACTGAGACGCGCCCGGACGGGCGCGGCTCTTTATTTGCGTCTCCATGGGGTGCTTGGCGGTACCTTAAACAGGCGCAAATATAGAGTCTGCGCCCCTTTTTTTTGGGGCGGAGAGAGGGATATTTTGATGAATCAAAGTATCTCCTCTCAAA
>DYRK01000396.1 GCA_020718785.1 Desulfatirhabdium butyrativorans
AGCCGGGGCTTCCCCGGCAAGTGCGTTCCCAAGCTGGGGCTTGGGAACGAGAAAAGTCGGCATGGAAGAAGTGCTTCATATTCTGGAAAAAACAGGCGCGCTGGAAACAGACTCATAACATAAACCGTCAAATCAGGAAATTTTATATTATGCTTCTTGTGATTGATGTCGGCAATACAAATATTGTGATGGGGATTTACGACGGCAAAATATTGGTAAAAGACTGGCGGATACGGACAGAAAGAAATACCACCGAGGACGAATTCAATGTTCTGGCAACCGGTCTGTTTACCGGAAGCGGCATGAAGCCGGAACATATCGGAAAAACCATTATTTCCTCTGTGGTTCCGCCCATGAAAGGCATTCTGGATTCTTTTTGCCGCAAATATCTGGGACACGCGCCTTACTGGGTGGATGCCAAATCTGCTGCCCGGATGCCGATTCTTTACAGCAATCCCTCGGAAGTCGGCGCAGACAGAATTGTGAATGCGGTCGCTGCATTTGAGAAATATCAGACCGCGCTCGTGGTGATAGATTTCGGAACTGCCACAACATTTGACGCAATATCGCTGAAAGGGGAATATCTCGGAGGCGCAATCAGCCCCGGAATTATGATTGCTTCCGAGGCATTGTTCAAAAATGCG
This sequence comes from Desulfatirhabdium butyrativorans, assembly GCA_020718785.1. Taxonomy (GTDB): domain Bacteria; phylum Desulfobacterota; class Desulfobacteria; order Desulfobacterales; family DYRK01; genus DYRK01. The sequence goes on from DYRK01000396.1 coordinate 645, forward strand.
TCCAAGCTCCCGCGGGTTGAAATTTTTTCGCCGCCGGATCAGGTGATAGGCAAAGATACGGGAAACAGCATAAAGTCAGGCGTTATCTACGGATATGCCGGGCTTGTGGACGGAATGGTGCGCCGCATTGCCGCGGAGATGGGAAGCAGCCCGAAAATTATTGCCACCGGAGGACTCGCGCCGCTCATGGCAGGCGTCTGCGAAAGCATCGAGGCAGTGGATTCAACCCTCACCCTCGAAGGGCTTAGGATTATCTACGAAAAAATGGGGGAGGGTCAGGGGTGAGAGGTTCGGGGTCAGAGGTATCCTCTGACCTCGTACCCCTCACCTCTCACCCTTGACCCATCCCAAAAACCCGCGGATACTGTTTGTGAGAAAATAGCGTTCCCGCTCTTGGACCGAGCGTTCCATCTGATGCCATCCGGCAATAAGAGGGTCTGTTTTCAGCAGCATTTCCATGCAGCGGTTTTCGATGCCCTGTCCCGGATCAGACCGGAATTGCTGCTGAATCACGTCAGCCCACAGTTGCAGTTGCGCTTTGTGGGATTCAAGAATCCGCGGCGTATTTTTTGTCATGCCGAAATGACCGTAACAGATAAGCTTGTGGGGAACAGCCATAAGACTTTCAAGGCTTCGGCTGCTTGTTTCAGGAAAAAAGCGCGGGGGAGTCGCGGGTCTCAGATAAAAATTTCCGTCAGTGAGCGCGCTGAAAACGCCTCCGGCTTCACCTGCAAAAAGGTAATCGCCGATCAGATAACTCACATGATGCGGCGCATGTCCGGGAGTCAAAAGAGGCATGATGCCGTGTTCACTATATTTTTCGGCATCCTGAAGCAATCCCTTCGGCACAGGCTGAAAGGGACCGTAAGCATGCGCTGTGTCTCCCAGTGTTTTCACGCTTCCCTCCCATAAACGCGCAGGGTCTTCAAGGTGGGGAATTCCGCTCTTATGGCAGACCACAGGCGTATCGGGAAACCGGGAAATCAGATCCCCGATTCCTCCGGCGTGATCAATGTGAATATGAGTCAGCAGCACTGCATCAAGCCGTTGAACTCCGAGTGTTTCCAAAGCATCCGACAGATCGGGAATTGTGGCAGAGGGACCGACATCCGCCAGAAAGGTCTTTTCTCCTTTGTAAAGCCATGATCCGATAAAAGAAACAAATCCGGGCAGTTTCTTCTGATCCAAAGCAATAAGATAAAGTTTCGGTGCAACTTCGGTAATATTCATATCTCTCACCTAACGAACCATTAATCAAGTCCCATGCTCTTTTTCAGTTTTCGGATTTCCGAAACAAGAGCATCCCTTTCCTCTTGGCTCAGGTCTTCACGCCTGAGACGCATTTCCAAGCCTAGAAGCATCATCTCTGCCCGATATTCCGCGCATGTGTATTTCAAATCCCTCTTAACCCTTTATCTTTTTAACCGTCTCTTTGATTACCCGATAGAATGTCGCGTTATCCTTTATACCCCGTCCGATGATTTTCTGTATATCATTAATATCCTTCATATTGATTACCATATTTACACTTTTATTGTAAGCCATCATGTTGTCAACGGTGCGGAAACGCTCGGTCAGCAGCGCGACAAACAGGTTTCGCCTTGCGAGCATCGGGAGTTGTTCCAGATGTTTGAGAACATGGTTCATATCGGGATCACGGGTACCGAACCTTTCATTCAGCACCACAACATTGAAATCATGGAAGCGCATCTGTTTAAGGGCGTCCCGATGGGTTGCAGGCTCTGAAACACGATATTTCAAGCCCTCCAGAGCAGCTTTGATTTTGGCTCTGGCAGCAGCGTCAGGCTCGCACAGAAGCACGGTTTCCACACCTTCTTCCAGAAATTCAAAGGGACTGTCCGGAGCCTCGTCTTCATCGGAAGATGACTCACTCGGAGGAGAAGGTTCAGCCGGGGGAGGAGCCGCGGCTTTTTCAGCTTTCGGAGCCGGAGCCTTTTCAGGTTTCGGCGGAGCGGCTTTGGCTGCTGCGGGTTCAGCAGCTTTGTTTTCCACAGAAATTTTATTTTTGCATTTGGGACAGACAATACCGAATGTTTGCCCCGGCGGAACTTTCTGAATTTTTTCATCCGGAATTTTGATCTTGGTAGTACATTTACCGCATACAACATCCATCTCTTATTTCTTCTCCATAGAGAAACAAGAAGTTCCTCATTTCTCACTTCTCATTTACAGTTAAGCCAATTCCAGATTTTCAATATCGGTGGTGGCTTCACCGCGTTTGCTTTTTACCATGTCAATTCCTCTGCCCACAATACCTTTGCGCGAGCAATAAGCCACAGCGGTTTCCTGAGTAATCAGCCCTTTTTCATAGACTTCCAGAATATAATCATCAAAAGTTATCATGCCGAATGCCTTGCTGGCTCTCTGAATTTCATAATAAGTCTTGCCTTCTGATTCTCCGTTCAGAATACTGTCTCTCATCCGCATGTTGCTTCCGATAATGTCAAAAGCCGCCACGCGTCCGCCGCCCACTTTGGGAAGAAGCCGCTGACAGACGATCCAGCGCACCACTCCCGAAAGCCGGATTCTTAGCTGCTTTTCTTCTTCTATGCCGAACATACCGAGTATCCGGTCAATTGCCTGCCCTGCATCCACCGTATGGATAGTGCTGACCACCAGATGTCCGGTTTCAGCCGCGCTGATACCGATTTCCACAGTTTCCCTGTCACGCATTTCGCCGATCAGAATCACCTTGGGACCCTGCCGGAGCGCAGCGCGGAGACCGCTGGCAAAAGTATCGAAATCATTTCCCATTTCGCGCTGGTTGAACGTCGCTTTTTTATGAGGATGCGAAAATTCCACCGGGTCTTCAAGGGTTACGACATGCATGGCTTTGCTTTCGTTCATTTCGTTCAGCACTGCTGCCAATGAAGTGGATTTTCCGCTTCCGGTGGAGCCGGTGACAAGAATAATGCCGTTTTTTTCCTGAGCCATTTTATAGAAGGCTTCGGGAAGATTCAGGTCCTTGCAGGTGGGAATCTTGGTGGAAAGCTGCCGGAGAACAATGGAGTATTTGCTCCTCTGGGCAAAAATATTCACCCTGAAACGCGCCTTTCCGGGAAGCGCATAAGCCAGATCGCATGAGCCTTCTCTTATCAGAGTCTCGGTAAGACGCCGGTCCCCGTTGATCAGATTCAGTGCGAAAACCTCTGTCTGAAACGGCGTGAGTTCATTGAAAGGCGGATCAATATCAACACCCACGAGCTGACCCGCACTCTCCACCTGAAAAGGCTTGCCGGCAGTGATATTCAGGTCGGAAACGCTGCTGTAGGCATCCAGCATCCGGGTAAGAATAAAATCAATTTCCTGTTTTCTCATGGCATCCGATACATTTCTGCTAACAAACATTAATGTTTATTAACAAATGCACACTCAGTTCTGACTGAGTGAGGGGGTATCTCCCAAAGCACGGAGAAATATTCCCCGTGCGCCGTTGACATCTCTGTCAAGAACTGTTCCGCAGGCGGGACAGTTCATAACTTTCTTTGAACCGATTTTATGAATCTTTCCGCAGACGGAACAGGTCTTTGACTTTCTTCGTTGTCATCTGAAAAATCGTATGGCGGGTGAAACCCGCCTTGCTGAAAAATCGCAACTGAAAAATCGTCGTATAGGCGGCGGGTTTCACCCACCCTACTGGATGTTTAGTCAATAACATCAGGCGGTTCCTTCAGATAGGGAACAAATCTGGCTTTTTCATTGGCTTTCTGATAGGCTTCGTCCGCGTAGATAATCCCTTTGCTCAACATATCTTCGATATGATCGTCCAGCAACTGCATTCCGAATTTTTTGCCGGTCTGCATCGCAGAACCGATCTGAAAGGTCTTGTTTTCACGGATCAGGTTTTTTATTGCCGGAATGGCAATCATAATCTCCTGAGCGCAGCATCTGCCCTTGGGAATTTTTTTGAACAGGTTCTGGCAGATAACGGCTCTGATACCGTCAGCCAGCGTCGAGCGTATCTGCGCCTGTTCTCCTTCTGGAAAGACCTCGATGATACGGTCAACAGTTTTAGGCGCGCTGCTGGTATGAAGAGTTCCGAAAACAAGATGCCCGGTGGAAGCGGCTTCGACTGCAAGACGTATGGTTTCAAGATCGCGCATTTCGCCGACAAGAATAATGTCAGGGTCCTCACGAAGCGCGCCTTTCAGTGCCGCGGTAAAAGATTTGGTATGAGTCCCGATTTCACGGTGATTGATGATACATCCCTGACTTTTATGGACAAATTCAATCGGGTCCTCAACGGTCAGAATATGATCTTTGCGCTGCTTGTTGGCAAGATCAATAATGGCGGCCATGGTTGTGGATTTTCCGCTTCCTGTGGGTCCTGTGACAAGCGCAAGTCCGCGGGGAAGCATGGCCAATTTTCTCAATACCGGCGGAAGACCGAGCTGATCCGCGGTCAGAATATCGCTCGGAATCTGACGGAAAACCGCCGCGCATCCCCATTTCTGCATGAAAAAATTTGCCCTGTATCTGGCAAGTCCCGGAATTTCATAGCCGAAGTCAACATCTCCGGTTTCTTCGAAAACTTTCACCTTGTTTTCCGGGGCAATTTCATAAAGCATGGCCTTGAGTTCGTCACTTTCCAGCACCTTGTATTTGACCCGCTCCAAGTCTCCCCTCAGTCTGAGGGCAGGAGGCTGTCCTGAAATCAGGTGAAGGTCTGATGCGCCCTGTTCGTGCATCAATTTGAAAAAAGCATCTATCTTTGCCATCTTTTTAGCCTCATTATGAAAAGTTACATCAATCTCGCAGCCAGACTGTACAGGCTTCCCACCAGAAAATTATTTAAAAACGCAATGGCAACCAGCACAATTATCACAGAAAAATCGAAGCCGCCGTAAACAGAGGGAATAACTCTGCGGATACTGTAAAGAACCGGCTCTGTGACATTGTGGATGAAATTGACAATGGGATTGTAGGGATCAGGATTTACCCACGACAGCAGCGCGCGTGCAATGACAATCAGCATATATATATTCAGCCCCATTTCAAGCACTGCGGCAATCGCCTTTATAAAATGACCTATAATAAACATAAATTCAATCCTCTTGTTTTTTT
>DYRK01000028.1 GCA_020718785.1 Desulfatirhabdium butyrativorans
AACCTGCAACCTGTCACCTGCAACCTGCAACCTGTCACCTGTAACCTGCAACCTGTCCCCGGAGACCAGTTTTCCTCTGGCATAAACTTCCTGTTCTTTCTTAGTATAACTTACAATCTCATAAGCAATTCCGCCGTTGTCGGGCCAGACTCGGATATAAATGTCTTTCGGGGCTTCCCCGATACGAATCGGCGCAGCCCAGATCACGTTGGAAAGGGCAGTTATCTCGGATGTAGGGACAGCAAGATTTCCCGAAGCTCTTGCCATTTCGAGATACACAGCGGCAGGCAGAATCATATCTCCTTTTACCTGATGATCTTGCAGATAAAATGCCTCTTGATGAAGCATTTTTTTAAAACACTGCTCGTTCAATGTGGATTCATTACTATCTATAAACGGATGAAGCGCAGAGATATGTCTCCGCCCGTTGCCTCCGCCTCTCCTCGGAGGAGTTTCGGATTCGGGTATCCAATATCGTTCCCGTGCAAAGGGATACGCTGGCAGAGGAACTGTTCCGGGTTTTTCGACTTCCGAATACAGCAGATTCCAGTCAATTTTCGTTCCGGAAACCCATAACTGCGCCAATTTTTCATAATTCTGGTCATGGATAAGCCTGATAACACCGCTTTCAGAAATCTGTTCCCCGGATTCGCTTTCTATACTTCCGATATAGAGATTCTGTGTATGTGAACCGACCTCTGACCTCGCATAGCTTCTCAGCTTATCTGTCAATTCCCGGCGTGTCGAAACTACTGCTACGAGGCGTTCATCCATTTCTTTTCGCCCTACTTGTAAGGTATAGGCAATTTGAGCAAGTGAAATGTTTTCCTCCTGTTTTTCCAGAAAATCTGCCAGTCGTTCTGCATAAACAATAAGCTGCTCCTCAGTCTTAGCTGACAAAGGTACGAGGTGCGAGGTTCGGGATATGAGATATTCTCCTCTGACCTCTGACCCCATACCTCTGACCCATTCTTCAAGAATCAGATGGGCATTAGTACCGCTAAATCCGAAAGAACTGACTCCTGCCCGTCTCGGTATTCCGGCTTTAGTTTTCCACGGTTCAAGCCGGGCATTCACATAAAAGGGCGTATCTTCAAACCGGATAAATTCGTTTCCCCGGTTGAAATTCAATGACGGCGGAATCTGCCCGTGTCTGAAAGATAGAAGCACTTTGATCACGCTGGCGGCTCCTGCGGCTCCGGCAGTGTGTCCGATATTGCTTTTGACAGAGCCGACCGCGCAAAAGCCCTTTTTGTCGGAATACTTTTGAAAAGCATTCGTCAACGCCTCTATTTCAATGGGATCCCCCAGTTTCGTACCTGTGCCGTGAGCCTCGACATAGCTGATAGTTTCCGGGTTAATCCCCGATTTGTCATACACCGAGACCTCCAATTCGGTCTGAGAACGAGTGCTGGGTGCAGTCATTCCGTTAGTTTTACCATCCTGATTGATGCCTGAGCCTTTGATCACTCCGTAGATATAGTCTCGGTCTCTTACCGCCGCTTCTAAAGACTTGAGAACAACTACGCCGACGCCTTCTCCGGGCACAAATCCGTCTGCCGAGTTATCGAATGTCTTACATCTGCCTTCGGGAGACAGCATCCCGGCATTGCTAGCCATAATGAAATATGTCGGCGTAGTGCAAAGAAATACACCGCCGGCTAAAACCATTTCACTTTCCCCTGAGCGAATACTTTGACATCCCAGATGAATCGTCACGAGAGAAGAGGAGCAGGCTGTATCTATAGCAATCGCCGGGCCGGTAAGATTGAGAATATAGGATATCCGTGATGCCAGCACCGAATTTGCATTTCCCAGAAAGCGATGCGCGTCCTTTTCAATCCCGGCTTCATCTAATCGGCTCTGATAATCGCCTTCGCTCACACCGGCAAAAACCGCACATTTTATGCCGGAAATTCTGTCTCCGGCATAGCCCGCGTCTTCCAATGCTTTCCAGCATTCTTCAAGAAAAATACGCTGCCGGGGATCGGATAATTCTGCTTCTTTGCCGGACATATTGAAGAAAAGCGGATCAAATGCGTCAATATTGTCTAAAAATCCCCCTTTGTTACAATACGTTTTGCCCGGCTTTCCGGGTTCCGGGTCGTAGTAGTCGGCGGCGTTCCATCGCTCTTTCGGCACTTCCTTAATTGCTTCTTTTCCGGCAGCAAGATTCTGCCAGAATTCATCTGCCGTGTCTGCGCCCGGGAAGCGGCAGGATATTCCTATAATAGCGATGTCTGAGAGAGGTTCGGGGTTCGGGGTTCGGGGTCCGGGGATTTCTCCTCGTACCTCTGACCTCGTACCCCGTATTTCGATAAACGGGTCCGGGGTGAGAGGTTCGGGGTCTTTTCCTCTGACCTCTGACCTCACGCCTCTCACCTCATATTCGGCGCAGATATAATCAGATAAGGCTTTCACATTCGAATAATCGAAAATGGCTGTTGTTCTCAGCGAAATATCGAAGGCATCACTAACTTTGTCAATCAGGCTGATTCCCATGATCGAGTCCACGCCGTACTCTGAAAACTGTCCTTCCCGATCAATATCTTCGGGTTTTACTCCGAGTACATCGCTCACACAGCGGGTAATGATATCCGCAACTCTGCTATAACTCATCTGTCTGTTTTCAATCAAGGACGCTTGATCTACTACGAAAGAATCATTTGTATGGTCATTATCAGACTTCACTGCGATATGCGGCAAGATACCCAATTTTTTCAGGAGATGATCTTCGGCTTTGAACGGAATGATCTGAGCCTCGGAACAGGTCAATATTCTCGATATAGCATCCATTCCCTCTTCAGGCTCCACGGAAAGAATACCCTGACTACGCATCCGTTTGTTGTGTTCTACATCTGCTGCTACGCCTACGGTTCCCCAATATCCCCAGTTGATGATTTTGACCGGATACGATTTCTGCTGACCCAGCCAAAGAGCGTAGGCATCTTTGAAAGTACAGGCTGCCGCATAATTACTCTGCCCGCTGTTGCAGAAAAGGGACTGAACCGCGGAGAAAAAGATCATAAAATCCAATGACTCATCTTTGAGAACCGTATGCAGCACCACGCTTCCCGCAACCTTGGGCGCGAGAGCGTCGCGGAATGCCTGCTCGTCCATAGTATAGATGGCTTTGTCTTTCAATACTACAGCCGAATGAATCGCTCCCGATATATTTCCGAAAAGAGATTTTCCTTTGGCAACCGCAGCCCGCATACTCTCGATATCTGCTGCATCCGCTTCTGCATAAAGCACGCTGCCGCCAAGTCGTTCTAATTCTTCGACAGCTTTCTGCTTCTTTTCATCTAAAGGACTCCGACCGATCAAAATCAGACGCGCTGCGACAGTACGTGCGAGATATTTGCCGAATTCAAGTCCGATGCCGCCTGCTCCGCCCAGAATCAGATACACGCCTTTTTGTCTGAAAGGAATCTGCTCGGACTTAGGCAGCCGAACCGGTTCTACCATCCGTACATAACGGCGTCCGCCACGGATGGCAGTTTCTCTGACAAGATTCTGCTCACCCGGTTCTGCAACTACCGGAGCCAGAAAGTCTCGGATATGTTCCTGACTCGGATGTTCGGACAATTCATCGAGATTCATATCTATATAGCTGACCTTCAGATCAGGATATTCTCTGGCAAAAGCCCTCGTGAGTCCGCTCAGACTGCCTGAAAAGGGACGGATACGGTCTTGAGGATTTATTTGATAAACGCTGTCTGTGATAACCCGGAGTTGAGGCTTGAATCGTATCTGATTGTCAGCAATCAGGGCTTTTATGAGCCTGAACAGAGAAATAACTCCCTGTTCCTGAAACTGAGCCAATGCGCTGAGATCATCTGCCATATCTCTGTTTTCGAGCCGGATATCCATGAAAAACACAGCGTCAATACGGCTGATCTCTCCGACACAGCGAGTTATTGCAAAGGGATCATCAGTACGGATTTTCCATAAATTCCGTGAAATATCCCGATTTTCTTCAGCCAGCCTGATTTCAGCAATTTCATCATGAGGATAGAAATATCTCAGCCCTTGTGCCAACATCTCACTGCCCGCCGGATAAACCAGAAGGATTGTACGTTTGCTTTCTGCCGATTTCGTCTCGGTCTGAATGACTTCCGTAGGAACCCATCGAGGCTTATAGAAGAAATGTTCAATATTATGATCTGATAAGGCTCTGAATGAGACATCATGAAGTTTCAGGCAAACCCGTCCGCTTTCATCTGCAACTAATGCCTCGAATCGCTGCTGCCCAGCTGTTTTGATGTAGGCGTAGCCGCTTGCCGGAGGCATAGAAAGTATTTCTACTTCTTCGACAGAAAAAGGCACAGCCGGACGCTGATTCTTATCGGAAAAAGCGATACCGGCTGCGGTTTGCAGCGCAGCGTCGGTCAATGCCGGATGAATCTGATACACGGAACATTCTTTTTCATAGCCTGTAGGAATACGAATACTGCCCAGCGATTCTTCTTCATTTGCCCAGATATGACGAACTCCCTGAAAATACGCACCGTAATTGAGTCCGGCTTCCCTGAACCGCCGATACAGTGTTTCTCCGGTAATTTCTTTGGGACATCCGGCTTTGATCGCTTCTATAGAAATTCGCTCTTCCGAAGAGGCTGATTTGTTCGAAATGATCTCTCCGCTGGCATGAATGAGCAGACCTTTTCCGTTACTGGTCTGAATCTGACAGATCAGACGGTGCTGTTCCTGTCTGAGAACAATTTCCGCTTCTATTTTTCCATTAGTAAGGGTCAAAGGACGATGCCAGCATATCCGTGAAAGCCGCAAGTTTCCATGTCCCAGAACGGCTTTTCCTGCGGCATAAAACATTTCGAGACAGGCAGCCCCCGGTAGTATCAGATCACCGCCCACCTGATGGTCGCTGAGGACAGGCTCTGCTTTTCTGAATACTTTCTGAAATACCGCTCCGCCACGCGTCAGACACAGTCCCGGATGAATGCTGCCCGTCAGCGGATGACTCGTATCTTTTATAGGATTTCTGCTGCTTTTTGAATCGGGTATCCAATACCGCTCTCTGGCAAAGGGATAGTTAGGAACGGAAATCCGGTTCGGTCGCTGCCGTTCTTCCGGAGTGCAAACCTGTCTTATTAAAATCGGCCTTTTTTGCAGAGGATATATGAGGTTCCAGTCCATATCCATTCCTGAAACCCAAAGCTGTGCGAGTTTATCGAGCTTGCCCTTTTGAATAATACTGTCGAGATATGCTTTTCCTTCTTCGCCTTCAAGCAGAAGTCCGGTTTTGGCTTTATCTTTGCCGGCATTTCCCTGATATAGTTTTTCTATACCTTTTTTTCCGTCAAGATAAAGACTCAGTTTCTCCTTCAGTTCTTCAATATCTGATACTACCAATGCCAGCCGTTCCGCCATCTGTTCTCTGCCGATTTGCAGAGTATATGCCATGTCGGAAAGTGAGAAGTGAGAAGTGAGAAGTGAGAAATGGGAATCCTGTGGGCATGAGTCTAAATATTGAATTAGTGATCCGACAGTCGGATAGTCGTGAAACCGCACGGGATTGAGGTTTGTCCCGTATCGGCTGTTGAGTTTTTCAGCCAAATGACTCAGCATGACCGTATCCAGACCGCATTCGGCAAAGTCTTCATCCGTATCTATATCGCTTTCGCTTACATTCAATATCTCACTGAGCAGTTGTAATACTTCTGCCCGGATTGCCGGAGATAGTTCAGCCTTAGTTCCACTACACAGAAAATCCCTCAGCGATTTTGCGTAGGCACGGAGTCTGTCTTCGTTTTTCGCGGACAAAGATATGAGGTACGAGGTGCGAGGTGCGAGGTCTTCTCCTCTGACCTCTGACCTCTGACCCCTGACCTCTTCTTCATATTCTTCCAATACCGCATGAGAATACGCGCCGCCGAATCCGAAAGAACTGATACCGGCTCTGCGTGGAACAGGATTTCCTTCTGCGTCTGTCAGTCTTTCCCAGTCTTTGCTTTTCTCAACTACATAAAAGGGAGTATTTTCAAGCACTATATAAGGATTGAGCCTTTTGAAATTCGGAGTTCCGGGAAGTTTCCGATTCTGCATGGAAAGAATTACTTTGATCATTCCAGCTATTCCGGCTGCCGGTTCAAGATGTCCGATATTAGTTTTGACAGACCCAAGACCGCAGGAACGCGTTCTGCCATGAGTCATTTTCTCCGAACATTCATTATATGCCTTCTTTATCCCCTCGATTTCTACCGGGTCTCCCAGCTTTGTCCCGGTTCCGTGCAGTTCCAGATAAGTCACAGTATCAAAAGGAATACCTGCGTCCTTGTATGCTGCCTTGAGCAATGCAGCCTGAGCGTCGGAATTCGGTGCGGTCAGGGAAGTCGCTTTGCCTCCGTGATAGACTGCTGTTCCTCGGATCAGTGCATAAATCCGGTCATGATCTGCCACAGCTTTACGGAGCGGCTTTAGCAATACTACACCAACCCCCTCGCCTTTGACATAGCCGTTTGCATTCTGATCGAAGGTTTTGCAGCGGCTGTCCGGTGACAGCACTCCTAACTGAGCCGTAGTAATGATTGTCGCCGGATCAATCATCAGGCTTACTCCGCCCGCAATCGCCATTTCGCTCTCTCCGCTGCGAAGAGAGCGCACAGCCCGATGAACTGCGACTAAGCTTCCCGAACACGCGGTATTTATCGTTTCGCTGGGTCCGTGCCAGTTCATCAGAAAAGAGATACGATTCGACAGCATTGCGTCTGCATTTCCTGTTCCCATCAGCGCGGCGTGATTATGCCGGATTAGCAGCAGATTTCGGTAGTCATTGAATTCTGTTGCCGCAAATACTCCGACGGATTTTCCAGACAGCGCAGAAGCCGAATAGCCCGCATCTTCAACGGCTTTCCATACCGTCTCAATAAAAAGGCGATGCTGAGGATCCATCAATTCGGCTTCGGGCGGAGAAATATTGAAAAACAGAGGATCGAACTTGTCTATATCCGAAATAAATCCGCCCTGCTTCAGATACAGTCTGTCTTTTTCATCATAATCTTCCGGGTTCCACCGATCTTGAGGAAACTGAGTGATCAGGTCATGCCCGGATTCGAGATGGTTCCAAAATTCGGACAGACTTTCGGACTGAGGAAATCGTCCGTAAATTCCGATTACTGCAATCGGCTCGGAATTGAAATTTACGGGTTCTGTAGGGTGGGTGAAACCCACCTGTCTGTCTTCGGAGACATCTTTATGATTATCGGACACGGTGGGTTTCACCCACCCTACATTGGGAAGGGACAGGGATTTTTCGGCATACATTTCCCTCAGTTTCTCTCCCAATGTCTCAAGCAGATAATCCGCTATTTTGCGAATATTACTATGAGCAAAAAAAACAGAAGGCAGAATTTCTGTGTGATACTGCTCTCCGAGTTGCTTTGCCAGCAGAGTAAGAGAGATAGAATCGAATCCGAAAACCCCCAGATTTTCATCGGAATCCAATTCTTCTGCCGGTGTTTTCAGAATAGCGGCAGCAATTCTCCGAATATCTGCTTCGATGGGTATGAGGTATGAGGTGAGGGGTGAGGGGTCAGAGGGAACACCCCGTACCTCGGACCTCGGACCTCGTACCTCATTTCCGACCCAACGGTCAATTTTACGAGGGTCTCCGGAAAAGAGAATGACTTGGGACTGTTGCCCGTTCAGAATACGCTCAAATGCCTCCAATCCCTCTTTTGTCTCAAGATAAGCGGTTCCCGATGTCTGAAGATAGAATGCCTCGGATTCAGGGTCCCCGTGAAGCCCGCCTTCACGCCACAGGGGCCAGTTGATAGTTATGGTTTTGCCTTGACGTTTTCCCTCTTGTCTCAGATTTTCTCTCATCCGGGCAAAGCTGTCCAAAAAGCGGTTTCCGACCGCGTAGTCACACTGTCCGAAATCCCCTATAACTGCCGATGTCGAAGAAAAGAGAACAAAGAAGTCGAGCGGCTCTGCCTGAGTCACACTGTCCAATATGACGGTTCCCTGAATTTTAGGTTTCAATGCAGCTTCGAATTCTGCTGCACTTTTTTCGGTCACAGACTTTGCGGAAAAAATGCCCGCGGCATGAATCAGACCGTTCAGGTGACCGTAGCGTTTTTTAATTGTCTCTATAACTTCTGTCATGGCTTCCCGGTCGGACACATCAGCCTGAAGATACAGAACACCGTCTTGTTCCGCTGATTTTTCCACAGAGGAACGGCCTGTAGCAATAACAGAAGCTCCGTATTTTTGAGACAAATATCGGGCAAAAATCCGTCCCAAGCCCCCGTTGCCTCCGGTAATCAGATAAATCCCCCCCGGCTTTATCGTTGAACTGTCAATATCTGAGCCGACATTCCCCATTGCTTTCTCTCCTTCTTTTCTCACTTCTCAATTCTCACTTCTGACTCTCCCGACATATCTCTGACCTTTTTCATATCGGATTTCGGCATTCATCTCATTTTCGTCAATGCTGAGTTCCGATTTCACAATATCGGTCAGACCTTTTCCGTTTGATCCCGGCAAAATCCGAATGTATGAAAAAGACAAATTCGGGAGTACATGGCGGAGAGATTTCGAATAACCCGCAACCGCTTCTGTAAAAGGATTGGCTTTATCGGAAAGAAAAATAAAACGGGCAGTTCCGTTCATTCCTGTTTCCGAAATCGCCCGGATAAGATGATGCACAGAATAGATTCCGATTTTCAGGCAATCGGCGATATGATTTTCACTAAAATCTGCTTCAGGGAATGTCTCGCCTCCTGTAGTCCACAGATGCAGCATCGTTTCAGGCATTTCGCCGCTCTGTTTAAAAACGGTGAGCAATCGGATATAATCCTGTTCGGAATCGGGACGGATTTCATAACTGCTGTCCCCGTTGTGCGTGAAAGTTTCTCCGGGTTTGACAATAATTACAGGGCGTTTCAGACTGTCCTCAAGCTCATTTTTACGGGAGTCATCGTTATCGAAAAGCAGCAAAGTACCTCTGCTTCCCGACCCCTGACCCCTGATCTCTGTTTTTTCCAATACGGGCCGATAATACACCGGCGTAGAAACACGAACTTCACTTGCTTTTCTTTCAGATATCGGTATCCAATGCCGTGTTTCGGCAAAAGGATAGGTCGGCAGAGACACACGCCTCGGAATATCTCCGTCTGAATAGAACAGTTTCCAGTCTATATCTGCACCCGAAACCCAGAGCCGGGCGATATTGCCGAAGTCTTTCTTTCCAATGACAATCCCGAGAATTTCCTGTCCTGCTTCGCCGTCAATCAGGAGAGATTCGGCTTTTTTATCTCTGATATTTCCCCGATAGAATTCATCCGATTCTCCGCTGAGAAAGCGCATGAGTTTGTTTTTGGCATCCTCCAAATCCGATACTACGAACGCGAGACGTTCTTCCATGGCTTCCCGTCCGACCTGCAAAGTATAGGCGATATCTTGTAGTGCTACTTCTTCGTTTTCTGCCTCATTCTCTATGAATGCAGCCAGTTGTTCTGCACAGACTCTGAGCCGATCTTCGGTTTTTGCGGACAAAAGTATGAGGTGCGGGGTGCGAGGAATGATATCTTTTCCTCTGACCTCTGACCCCGTACCTCTTACCTGTTCTTCCAAAATAATATGAGCATTTGCTCCACCGAAACCGAAAGAACTTACACCTGCCCGGCGTGGAACATTTTGTCCCTGCTGATCTTTCAGAGGAATCCAATCCTGAGATTCCTTAACTATGTAAAAAGGGCTTCCTGTCAATTGGATATAGGGATTCAGCGATTTGAAATGAACCATACCGGGCAGACGGCGATGTCTCATTGCGAGCAGAACCTTGATAACTCCTGCAATTCCCGCAGCAGATTCCAAATGCCCGATATTGGTTTTCACGGCTCCCAGACCGCAATGAGGTTTATCAGGCAGCGGTTTTCCCTGTTTTCTGTACAATTCGGCAAAAGCATTTTTCAGTCCGTTGATTTCTACGGGATCCCCCAGCGCAGTCCCGGTTCCGTGAGTTTCGATATAACTGACGGTATCCGGTTCAATGCCTGCCTGTGTGTAGGCACGGATCAGCAAATCCGCCTGAGCTTTGGGATTGGGAGCAGTGAGAGAAGATGCCCTGCCCCCGTGATTTTCGGCAGTTCCCCGAATGACTGCATAGATATGATCTCCGTCCTTTTCAGCCTGATGCAAAGGTTTCAGGAATATCGCACCTACGCCTTCGCCCCGCACGTAGCCGTTTGCCGAGGAGTCAAAGGTTTTGCATCGTCCTTCTTTGCTCAACATTCCGGCTTTGTCAAATGCTATGGTCAGCGTGGGAGTCAGCATGAGATGAACTCCGCCAGCTATAGCCATATTGCATGATCCGCTGTGAATCGCTTCTGCAGCCCGATGAATTGCGATCAAAGCTCCGGAACAGGCGGTATCTATGGGTTCGCTGGGACCGTGCAGATTGAGCAGATAAGATATCCGATTGGCTAAGACAGCGTGCGATACGCCGGTGGAAAAATACGGCTCGATAATATCTGCGGGCTGTCTGTTAAGCAGTTCGAGATAGTCATCCGATGCTACGCCGACAAACAGACCGGTACTAGTTCCTGATAAATCAGAAGGTTTGTAGCCAGCGTCTTCAACAGTTTTCCACACGGTTTGCAGGAAAAGCCGCTGTTGAGGATCCATCAATTCTGCTTCTCTCGGAGAGATGTTGAAAAAGCGGTTGTCGAATGAAGCCGCATCAGCTATGAATCCGCCCCATTTTGCACGGGTTTTTCCGGCTTCTTTTTCAGGATCGCCGAAGAATGACTTCCAGTCCCATCGCTCTTCGGGTACTTCCGAGATCAGATCATTCGCTGCTTCGAGATGTTTCCAGAATTGTTCCGTATTTTCCGACTGCGGCATGATCGCACTCATTCCGATAATTGCGATGAGATCGCCCGGGCGATTATCGGGAATGTGATCCCGTGATAGTTGAGGTTGAAAACGAGCTTTCGGCGCAGGTTCGGCTTTTCTCTCTTCTCTGACTAAATGGCTTTTATTATCCTGATAATAATCGGAAAAAACAGCGGAAAAGGCTTCACAGAGATATTGAGAAAAAGACCGGATCGAAGGATATTCGAAAAAAAGCGCAGGCGTGATTTCCAGGCGGAAATTCTCATTCAGACGATTGGCAAACTCGGTAAAATTGATCGAATCAAAGCCGTATTCGCCGAGGTTTTCATTGCTGTCTATCTCCGATGCCCTGACTTTCAGGATTTCCGAAGCAATCTTCAGCAGTTCCGTAATGACTCTTTTTTCCAAGCCATCGGTTTTGACTGTAGGCGCAGATTCTGCATAATTTACAGACTGTTGAATATCTTCAGACAAGGAATATGGTTTTCGAATACGCCGAATCTGACGCGGATTTCCGTAAGTCACCATAAACTGAGTATAATCGGAACATAATCCTCTGATAAAGGCTTCGCATCCGTCCGAAGATTTCAACAGGCGCATTCCCGTAGTTCTTAGAATGAATTTCTCTGTATGAGCGTCCACCTGCATTCCGCCGTCCCGCCACAGGGGCCAGTCTATAGAAACAGTTTTGCCGGAACGCTGCCCGTGTATTCGCAGTTTTTCCCGAAATTCCGCAAAGCGGTCCATAAAGCAGTTGGCGTAGGCATAGTCGCTTTGTCCAGCATTTCCCAGCACTCCGGCAAGAGATGAGAATAAGACAAAGAAATCGAGCGGTTCATCTTTGACTGCCTCATCGAGATACAGTGTGCCAAAGACTTTAGGCGCGACTACCGCCGCGATTTCATCCGGAGTTTTCTTCAGGATATAAGCATCTCGGATTAATCCTGCCGCATGGATAATGCCGTTGATATGCTGAAATCGGGACCGGGTTTCCGCAATGAGCCGTTTCACATCTTCCTGAACCGAGACATCTGCCCGGATATACATGACTTCTGCGCCTGTTTCCTCCAATTTTCGGATCCGCTCAGACTGCTCTTCGTTCAATTCGGACCGCCCGGCAAGCACCAATCTCGCTTTTACCTGTTTGGCAAGATATGAGGCAAAAATAAGCCCCAGTCCGCCCGCGCCTCCGGTCACTACATAAACGCCCTTGTTTTTCAGTACTGAACCGGACTCGCTTTTCGGCACAGATTCACATTCTTTGAGACAAAGAACCCTGCGCCGCCCATCGCGATAAACGATTTCAATGCCGTCATCGCTTTGCAGTTCGGCTGAGACAATCTCCGGCAAATAAGACAAATCCGTCATTCCCACGGTTTTGCAGATCAGCTTGGGATGCTCTGCCCTGAGCGTCTTGGCAAATCCGCTCATAGCCGCATATTTTGGAGAAAAAGAGTCATTCTCTTCTTTATAGACGTACAGCATCCGAATATCTCTGACCGGTTTCTGTTCAGCCAATGCCTGACTCAGATGAAATAGCGAATAAAAAGAGTTAAGAGTCAAACCCTCTTTTTTGTAATCTTCCTGTGACCAGAAATGAAGGATATACTCCGGAATCTGCTTTTCCTGAGCTAAAGAAACGAGCAATTGCCGATAGTCATTCCCGTCGGTCGGACTGATTCGATAATGCCGACTGCCTAATTTCTCAAAAGCTTCTCCGGGTGTTACCAGAATGACATCGCTTTTCAGCCTGTCCCTGAGAACGGTCTCATCCGAATCAAAGAGCAGGACGGAAGAAGTGAGATTTGAGAATTGAGAACTGAGAATTCGTTCCTCCCATATACCGTGAAAACAGATCAGGGAATTCGTATCCTCGGATTCCAGATATGCACGGAGCGAAAAATCTTTGATATGTGCAAGCAGGTCTCCGTTCTGATCCGCAATCGCTATATTGAATTTTTTGACCTGAGAATCCGAGGAATCGCCGGTTCGCACCGCATGAGCATAACATTTCTCCGGCAAAGGCTTTATCAGAGCGAGTTCGCCCAATGCAAAAGGAATATAAGTTCCGGGGCTGTCCGAATCCGAAATCAGTCTGCTCACGGTCTGGAATGCGCCGTCTGTCAGGGACGGGTGCAGACCGAATGCCTGAAAATCTTTTCTAAGAAATTCAGGCAGTTCAAGATATCCCAAAGCCTCATTTTCATTGTAGTATAACTCTCGGAGAGCCTGAAACGCAGGACCGTAAGCAAGACCTGCTTTTTGGAAAAACCGATAGCAATCCTCGCAGTTCAAAGTCCGGGTGCAACGGCTTCGAATCGCAGCGATATGAAGCGATTCGAAGGAGTTATCCTCTTTTCTATCCCAGAGCAGTTTTCCCTGAGCATGAACCTGTCTCATGCCCGAATCATCGTCACTGCTGATCTCGAAAGCGGCTTTTTGATCACCGTCGGGATATAAGCAGATATATATCTCTTTCGGATCATCTGACAGAATGAGAGGGCGTATCCATACCATATCCCTAAGAATTCGGACTGGGTTTTCTCCTGCAATTTTCCCCGCGGCAATAGCCATTTCCATATAGGCAACGCCGGGAAAAGTTTTCTCCCCGGCAACAACATGGTCAGTCAGATAGAATTCCAGCCCGGTAAGCCGAGTGCTGAATTTCTGTTCCTTCAGCGTTGAAGTATTACTTCCCAATAAAGGATGGAGAACTGAAATATGAGATTCTCCTATAATCTCCGACGGTTGCCATTTCACATCATCCGGGATCCAGTAGCGTTCTTTGGCAAAAGGATATGTAGGCAGAGAAATACGACGAGGAGTATGATCCGGATAGAGTATTTCCCAAGCGATTTCCGCGCCCTGAACCCACAACTGCGCCAGTTTGCCGAGCTTTTTCTCCTGAAGGATAATCCGGATAAATTCTTCGCCTTCCCTGCCTTCGAGCAGAAGCCCGGAAACAGATTTGTCTGATCTGACATTGCCGGTATAGCATCCCTCTATGTTTTTCTCTCTCTGAACATACCGAGATAACTTATCTTTCAATTCTCCGATATCCGAGACAATCAGCGCGAGCCGTTCCTCCATTTCTTCTCTGCCGACTTGCAGTGTATAGGCAATGTCGGGGAGTGAGAAGAAGTGAGAAGTGAGAAGTGAGAAGTGAGGATTAGCGGCTGAGAAATGCGTATTCAGATAATGAATGAGCGAGTCAATCGTGGAGCATTCGCGAAACAGCGCGGGTGTGATATCGGTTTCATAGCGGCTGTTCAATTTTTGGCAAAAGACGGACAGCATGACCGTATCCATACCGCATTCGGCGAAATCTACGTCCGTATCTATATCGCTTTCGTTCACATTCAATATCTCGGCAACAGCCTTCAGAACATATCCTCGAATGTCACCCGGTCCCGCTGTCTGAGAGGATATCTGAATATTTTCATATAGTAGAAACTCATTCAGCGCAATGGCATAGTCACAGAGTCTGTCCTTATTTTTTGCAGACAGGAGTATGAGGTGCGAGGTATCAGATATTTTCCCCGAACCCCGAACCCCGAACCCCGAACCCTTTTCATATTCCTCTATCACTGCATGGGAATATGCGCCGCCGAATCCGAAAGAACTCACGCCTGCCCGCCGGGGAATCGGATTGCCGTTATCATCTCTCGGACTTTCCCATTCCTGCGTATTTCCGACCACATAAAAGGGCGTATTTCCGAGGTCAATATAAGGATTGAGACTACGGAAATGCGGATTTCCGGGAAGTTTCCGATTTTGCATCGAAAGAATTACTTTGACTATCCCGGCGATACCGGCTGCGGGTTCGAGATGGCCGATGTTGGTTTTGACAGAACCCAGACCGCAACGGTAATTCGTTTCTGCCTTAGCCAAGTTGTATGCTCTTTTTATCCCGGCGATTTCTACCGGGTCTCCGAGTTCCGTGCCGGTTCCGTGCAGTTCCAAATAACTCACAGTGTCAAAAGAAATGCCTGCATCGGAATACGCGGCTATGAGCAAATCCGCCTGAGCATCGCTGTTCGGCGCAGTCAAAGAAGCAGCTTTGCCGCCGTGTGCGGCTGCTGTGCCTCTGATTACGGCATAAATATGATCTCTGTCTGCAATTGCTTTGCCGAGAGGTTTTAGGAACAGTGCGGCTGCGCCTTCGCCCTTGACAAAGCCGTTAGCGTCTTTATCAAAGGTTTTGCATCTGCCGTCCGGGGATAGCATTCCTAACTGTCCTGTAGTAATAACTGTGCCGGGATACAGCATCAAGCTTACTCCCCCGGCAACAGCCATCTCGCATTCGCCGCTTCGCAAAGAGCGCACTGCCCGGTGAACGGCTATCAATCCTCCGGAACACGCGGTATTTATCGTTTCGCTGGGTCCGTGCCAATTCATCAGAAAGGAAATACGGTTCGAGACCATAGCATGAGCATTGCCCGGACCGGCCTGAGCGTTGCTTTCATAATGTTTTCCGAGCAGAATCTGGTAGTCATTAAATTGTACTCCGGCAAAGACCGCAATATTTTTTCCTGACAGAGCAGAGGCTTTATATCCCGCATCTTCCACCGCTTTCCATACCGTTTCGATAAATATGCGCTGCTGAGGATCCATCATTTCCGCTTCACGGGGAGATATTTTGAAAAACAGGGGATCAAAGCAGTCTGCATCTGCAATGAATCCGCCCCATTTCATATAAGGTCTCTCTTTTCCCGTGGCCGGGTCTTTGTAGTAATACTTCCAATTCCACCGCTCTTCGGGGACTTCGGTAATCAAGTCATGCTCGGATTCAAGATGTTTCCAGAAGTCCTTCAGCGTTGCGGAACCCGGAAATACGCCGTGCATTCCGACCACGGCAACCGGCTCGGAATTGAAAAATGACGATTGAAAATAAGTCGTTATATTATGAGATGAAAGTTCTTCGCCCTGCACCCTGTCACCTGCGCCCTGCACCCTGTCCTCTTCGGAATACTTTTTATATCTCTCTTTCATCTGTTTTTCAAAATTTTCAAGCAGATACGCAGACAGACTCCGAATAGTATTGGATGTGAAAAACACAGAAGGTGAAATGGCGACAGAATACGTCTCCTGTATTTTATTCGACAATATCTTAAAGGAGATCGAATCAAATCCGAAGTATGCCAGACTTTCATCTCTGTCTAATTTTTGCGGATCTGTTCTGATGATCTCTGCCGCTATATCCCGAATATCGGATTCTATTCGACCCGTGATATCCGGATGCGAAGCATGTTTCGGGGTTCGGACATGACGCTGCGGTATATGCGGCTTCCCGATGCTCTCCCGTCGGAAAAGCTGTTCGATTCTGCGGGAATCTCCGGAAAAGACAACTGCCTGAGATACATTGCTTTTCAGTATAGTTTCAAAAGCTTCGATTCCCTGATCGCTTTCCATATAAGACAAGCCCGATGTTTCAAGATAGAATTGCTCCTTATCGTAGTGCATTCCTCCGTCCCGCCACAAGGTCCAGTTGATGACAAGAGTATTTCCTTTACGCATTCCGCTATGTCTTAATGATTCTCTGACTTGTGCATAGCTGTCTGAGAATCTGTTTGCGACCGCATAATCGCATTGCCCGAAATCTCCCAGCAATGCCGAGGTCGAAGAAAAAAGAATGAAGAAATCCAGCGGCTCATCTTTTGTAAGATGATCTAAAAGCATAACCCCCTGAATTTTTGGCATTAGCACAGCTTCGAATTCATCCGAATCTTTCTGAGTCAAAAGCTTTGCCGAAGAGATACCCGCGGCATGAATCACGCCGTTTAATGCCCCGTATTTCGAATGCACAGTTTCCATAATACCGGTCATGGCGTTCTGATTCGTAACATCAGCCTGAATATACTCTATCTTTGCGCCGGATGCCCGGAGTTCACGGATACGCTCTTCTTTCTCTCCTCTGAGCTTCGATCTGCCTATTAGAATCACTTTGGCTCTATGTTTCTCAGCGAGATATTTGGCAAAAATCAGTCCCAGTCCGCCGGCTCCGCCGGTAATCAGCCAGACGCTGTTTTGTTTCAGCGGCAGAATACGGCTTTCATCTGGCCGGAAATTCAGAGGCTTAACGGTTCTGACATATCGCTTTCCATCTTCATACCGAACTTCGGATATGAGCGGCTCCGGGATTCTGCTCAGTTCCTGTATGATACCGTCACTGACATTCCGGCTCTGATTCGCTGAAATCCTAAGCGTTGTCAATGAGAGATTCGGCAGGATAAAGCCTATAGAACCCGAATAAGCAGAAACCGCCTCTGCAAAGGGATTGGCTTTGTCTTGCTCAAAGACAAAGAGTATCCGTCCGAGCGTAGCAATACTTACAGCGGACACCGCTCTGACAATATGATAAATCGGATAAATGCCTTCATATAAGCCGTCCTTCTCCTGTAGGGCGGGTGAAACCCACCCATGCAGATATACCAGACTATGAATTTCAATGCCTCGCTGTTTCAGCGCATTGAATAGTCGGACATAATCGTGAGGCGATTCAGGATTGATCTGATAAGTTCCGTCTCCTTTGTCCTCGAACTGAGAACCGTGTCTGACGCAGATAAGATGTCTCAGACGATTCTGAAATGACTTGGCTCTGATTTCATCCGAATCAAACAGCAGCACCGTATCCGACAAGGACTGAGTCGCTGTTCCAATATCCGGAGACAGTTCCCAAACCGGCTGGTAATAAAGCAGCGATTCCTTAGTCACGGTTTTCGCCGTTTTCCCTGATAAAGGATAACTCGTTGCCGGTATCCAGTACCGTTCTTCGGCAAAAGGATAGGTCGGGAGAGATATGCGCCGGGGCAGTTCTGACGGATAGAGAATCGTCCAGTCAATCGCCGAACCGGAAACCCATTGTTGAGCAATCTTATCGAATGCTTTTTCGGCAATGAGACGAGCAATTAGTGATTCTACTTCGGAATTTTTGCTCCCCCTTTTCACACTTCCATGATAGAGATGGTTTATTCCGGACTCGCCCTGAGCATAGCGGAGTAATTTCTCCCTGAGTTCGTCTGTATCTGAGACTATCAGTGCAAGCCGTTCTTCCATAGCTTCCCGTCCTGCCTGCAAGGTATAAGCCACGTTTCGTAGCGACAGATTTCCTGATTTCTGTTTTTCAAAAAATCCGGCAAGTTCTCCCGCATAAACCCTGAGACGTTCCTCGCTTTTTGCAGACAAAGGAATGATATGAGAGCCTGCTTCCCCCCGAACCCCTGACCCCGAACCTCTGACCTCTTCTACGACTACATGAGCATTGGCTCCGCCGTAGCCGAAAGAACTGACTCCGGCTCTCAGAGGAATATCTTGTTCCAAAGGAGACCAGGGAATGGTTTCAGTGACAATATAAAAGGGACTATCTTCCAGCTGAATCTGCGGATTGATCTCCTGAAAATGAATATTTGCCGGAAGGGTCCTATATTTCATGGAAAGAAGCACTTTGATCAGCCCGGCGATGCCGGCGGCCGCTTCGAGATGTCCGACATTGGTCTTGACAGAGCCTAAGCCGCAATGCTTTGTTCCTGAAAATGACTTCCCGCTCTGCTCATACAGCCTTTTGAATGCTTTCTTCAAGCCGTTGACTTCGACCGGGTCGCCGAGCGGAGTGCCGGTTCCGTGAGCCTCAATATAAGTAATACTATCCGGAGCAATTCCGGCTTTCCGATGAGCAGCGACAATGACTTCTGCCTGAGCATTGGGATTCGGAACTGTCAGGGAACTCACATGCCCGCCGTGATTGACGGCTGTTCCCCGGATAATCCCATAGACATGATCCTTGTCTGCCAGAGCTTTGGATAAGGGTTTCAACAGCACCGCTGCCGACCCTTCAGATCTCACATAACCGTCTGCTCCTTTATCGAAGGTTCTGCATTTTCCTTCATGACTCAGCACGCCGACTTTGCTGAATGCAATATAATATCTCGGCGTCAGAATGGCATTGACTCCGCCGGCAATCGCCATGTCGCATTCTCCGGCACGAAGGGACATGACTGCACGATGAAGTGCTACTAATGAACTTGAACAGGCCGTATCCACCGGCTCACTGGGTCCGTGCAGATTCAGCAGATAAGAGATACGATTTGTCAAAACAGAATATGCTGTTCCCGTAGAAGTGTAAACCTCGGCAATACCGCTTGTATGCAGCAGGTCGTTATATTCATCGGAAGATATTCCTGCAAACACGCCTGTCCGGGTTCCGGACAAATCCGAAGACTTGTAGCCCGCATCTTCGATGCACTTCCAGACCGTTTCTAAGAATATCCGATGCTGAGGATCCATGAGTTCTGCTTCAAGGGGCGAAATCGAAAAGAATGAAGGATCAAAGCGATCCACCGTATTCATAAACCCGCCCCAGATAATATCGGTGCAATCCGGGTCTTTCAGGGGATCACCGTAGAATGACTTCCAATCCCAGCGGTCTGCCGGGATTTCCGTAATCAGATCATCTCCGTTTTTCAGATGATTCCAGAATTCATCCAAGTCGTTGCACCGAGGCATGATTCCGCTCATGCCGATAACTGCCGCCGGATCATCATCCGCATGACTTGTAAAGTCTGCCGTTATCGCCTCGGATTTTCTCTTTGCCGGGAGAAATCTGGCTTTCCGCCGCTTCCCGGCAGTCTCCGAAACTGTGACTTGGGATTCCGTAGGATCAGATTTCAACTGCTTCTGATAATGCCTGCGGAACGTATCACTATATGTGTTGCAGAGATATTGTGCAAAAGAAGCCGCAGAACTATGCTCGAAGAATATCGCCGGCATAAGTTCGAGACTGTATGTCTCATTGATCTGATTGACCAAAGTGGTCAGACCGATGGAATCAAAGCCGTATTCGCTCATCTCTGCTTCAGGATCAATTTCCGCTTCTTCCACTTTCAGAACCGATGAAACAATTTTTATGATACCTTTTTGCACCAAAGAGGACAAATCGCTTTCATCGGATGTCTCTGATTTTTGCAAAAAAGGCCGATTTTGATAAGACAGGTTTGCACTCCGGAATAACGAATCGGCTTTTCTCTCCTCCGGAATGATTTCTGTGCAGACCGCATCGCTCTTCTTTATAATTTCCCGATAATATTTGCGAAATATATCTTTATAGTCGTTGCAGAGATATTGTGCAAAAGAAGCCGCAGAACTATGCTCGAAGAATATCGCCGGCATAAGTTCGAGACTGTATGTCTCATTGATCTGATTGACCAAAGTGGTCAGACCGATGGAATCAAAGCCGTATTCGCTCATCTCTGCTTCAGGATCAATTTCCGCTTCTTCCACTTTCAGAACCGATGAAACAATTTTTATGATACCTTTTTGCACCAAAGAGGACAAATCGCTTTCATCGGATGTCTCTGATTTTTGCAAAAAAGGCCGATTTTGATAAGACAGGTTTGCACTCCGGAATAACGAATCGGCTTTTGATTCTTCTTTTGATTCCTTGATTCCCATGAACCGCCGGATTTTTTCCGGATTCCCTCTGAAAAGAACCATCTGAGCGGCATTCCCTGCCAATCCTTTTTCAAACGCCGCAAGCCCCTCTTCTGTGGGCAGCAAGGAAATTCCCTGGGTTCGGGTCAGCCATCTTTCCGTCTGCTCAGGGACAGTCATTCCGCCTGATTTCCACAGGGGCCAATTGATCGAGAGCGTTTTTCCCTGCCGTTTTCCTTCTTGTCTCATATACTCACGCTTTTCGGCAAAATGATCCATGAAAGCATTGCCGTAAGCATAATCGCATTGTCCGGCATTTCCGATCACACTTGTCACCGAGGAAAACAAAACAAAGGCATCCAAAGGCTCGTCTTTTGTTGCCTCATCCAAATAAATGACCGCCCGAATTTTGGGGTCTGACACCTCGTCAATGTCCGTTTTTGTCTTTTTGGGAATCAGCGCATCCCGAATCACTCCTGCGGCATGAAAAATGCCGCTGAGATTCCCGAAACGGGACCGGATTTCAGACACGAGTTTCTGCACTTCTTCAGGCTTTGAAACATCAGCCTGAATGTATTCCGCATCTGCGGTGAGTTCACGCAGTTTTCTCAAGCGATCTTTCTTCTCATCGCCGAGAGCAGAACGCCCGGTCAGTACCAGCTTGGTATCCCCTTTTCGGGCAAGATATTCGGCAAAAATCAGTCCCAATCCCCCCATACCGCCGGTAATCAGCCAGATTCCGCCTTTATTCACGACGGTCTCAGGCAAAGGGAATTTTTTTTCCTGAAAAGCAGAAACAAATCTTTGTTCCTGATCGTAACGAATTGTTACAGCAGTATGATCGGCTCCGAATTCTCCCGATATTTTGTTCAATACCGACTCGGTTTCAGACAGATCGCTTATTCCCAATGTTTTATAAATAAATTTGGGATGTTCCATGCACACAGTTTTTGCAAACCCGCCCATCGCCAGATGAAAGGGATCCGGCGGTATCTCATTTTGATAAACATAGATCAGCCGAACACCTGTTTTCGGTTTTTGCTCCATCATAGCACGGGTGAGAAAAAATATGGGATAAATGCTGTAAGAAAGACGATTATCAATATATCCGGAATCATACAATCCTGTAGTGAAACCCGCCTTTGACCAGAGATAAATAATATTGCCCGGAAGCGCATTTTTGCTGGAAAGCGTCTGTACCAGAACTCGGTAATCATCCTCATTTTCAGGGCAGAGCGTATAGACATTATTATCCGTATCCTGATATGCTTCGCCGGGTCTGACGAGAATAATATTCTTATTTTCGGACTGTTCCCTGCATTTCAGAAACAAGGCTTCATCGGTATCGAAAATCAGAGTCGGAGAGGCTGAGGCAATATGCTCCCCCTCTGCATCCTTGCGCCTCCATGCAGGGACATAATAAAGCAGTTGATCTGAGGGATCATCGCAAAAATTGCATTTTTGCTCTTGTCCCTCGCCCATATCCTCCCCAAGCTTTTTGAATAATTCTACACCCTGCTCAGGGCTGATCTGCCGGGAAGCGATCATTTCGAGAAGTTTTTTCGGAGTTAGCTGATTTGCTTTCATAACTGTCTATTGCTTTGTCAAGTAGGGTGGGCAGCAAGCTGCCCACCCTACTAAGCGAGCGACCTTAAAGACTTATAATTTTTTTGCGGCAGAACAGGCATTTTT
>DYRK01001112.1 GCA_020718785.1 Desulfatirhabdium butyrativorans
ATGCGGATGTGAACGACGGGCAGATCGGGATTGCGGAAGCGGTGTTTGTCCTGAAAAATCTTGCGGAGTAAGGTAAAGTAAAGCGGGTTTGAAACCCGCTTTACGATGCACTCAAGTCTGTCCCGATGCCGATGTGAACGCCGACGGGCAGATCGGGATTGCGGAAGCGGTGTTTGTCCTGAAAAATCTTGCGGAGTAAGGTAAAATAAAGCGGGTTTCAAACCCGCTTTACGATGCACTCAAGTCTGTCCCGATGCCGGTGTGAACGCCGACGGGCAGATCGGGATTGCGGAAGCGGTGTTTGTCCTGAACAGGCTTGCGGAGTAAAAGTTCCGGAGTACATCGAAAATGTCATTCTGAGCGCAGCGAAGAATCCCGTAAAAAGGGGGAATCCGTGAATCCGGATTGAGATTCTTCGTTGCGCTCAGAATGACAGTGCCGGAGGACGTCCCGGAACTTTTCGATCTGCTGATTATATCTTTTTGATCTTATCCATCTTATCTTCCAGCGGTTTGACTTCATCCTCTCTTCCGAATTTCCTGAGTTCCTCTCTGAGCCTGTCAATTTCCTTCTGAATCTGAGGCAATACATCTTTCTGTATTTTATCCTGAACCGCATTGCCCGATTTCTGCATTTCTTCTCCGAGACGATTTAACTCTTCTTCGAGTTTCTTTACAGTTTCGCTTTCTGAAAGGCCTTTCAAATCATTAAGAAACTGATCGAACTGTTTTCCCAAGTCGTTAATTCCCTTATTAAGTTTGTCTCTGAATAAATCGAAAACCTCGGAAACTTTTGCTGCCGATCCTTCGACAACCGCGCCGTCATTCAAGGCTGTTCCCCCTTTCTTTGCCTGAATGATTTCCACGGCTTTTTTGTCTTTCTGCTGCGGGTCCGAGATAATGAAAAATTCGGAATCTTTTGTCGCAGCAGAGGCAAATTCCTTCCGTATTGCCACATCAACTTGATAACGGCCATCTGCCATATAAAGGATGTGAGTCACGCTGCCGATCTGACTCTGCTCAAAAAGAACACGGTCGCCCTGCTTCAGCCCGTCAATCCGGTCATAACAGATTTTGAAATTCATATCGCCGGGCTTGCATCCGAACAGGAGCAGTGTCAGAATTGTCAGACATATCTTACGGGTCATTTTATTTCTCCTTTCATAAAAAAAATGTTAATAGAGCGCATGAAGCGGTTTAAATACGATATTGCTTTAAAATCGCAGCATTTT
>DYRK01001113.1 GCA_020718785.1 Desulfatirhabdium butyrativorans
CGGCCTCCTGCTCCCAAGTTATCTGTTTTCAGGAGGAAACCCTTTGTCACTATGACTTTGCAGGTTAGCGACATTAGCGCATAGTCTTGATGTCTCAGCCCGCTTGATCGTGTCTGCCACTTGAGTATAAATCTGGGTAGTGGCCAGTTCGGAATGACCGAGAAGCTCCTGAATGACCCGGATATCAGCCCCGCCGTTAATCAATGCCGTCGCGAATGAATGGCGGAAAAGGTGTGGATTGACATGCTTTGTTATCCCGGCCCTTTTAGCCGCTGTGGTTATCTGTTTACGAATATCTACCCAAGGCCTACCGGTTCTGGGTGAAATAAAAATCATTCCATGAGGCCGCTGCCTACACAATTCATCTATTCTGTCCATGATTCCTGATGCCTCAACCGGTGCCAGTCGCCACTTCCCCCCCTTACCGTAGATACGCAACAACTTTCCCGTAAAATCCACCTGAGCCGCAGTAAGCGTCAGGGCTTCGTTTCGTCGAAGTCCACACAGGGCCATGAGAGTGACAATGATCTGGATATCACCATGCAAATGGCTTAGAATATCACCAAGCTCCTGGATAGTCAACACCTGAGGCAACGGCGGCCGCGTCTCTCGGCGAGTGAATCGCTTAGGGAGCTTATGTGAACTGCCAGTGGTCTCATTCTGCCAGTTCAGATATGCGGACAAACCGGAAAGCTCGATATTGATGGTCCGTTTTTTCACTCCATCAGTGAGCCGACGTGCTTTATATTGTTCAATCAAAAGTGCTGTGATATGTCGTATTTTGTACCCGCCAAAAAATCCGGTCAAATGTCGCATAGAATTTGTCATCACTTCCATTCCCCTGAGGCTGGACCGATTTTTATAGGTCAGCAGGAAATCAGGGAGCAGATCGTTCCATCCAGGATCTGCATGATTCACTGTCCCGCGTAGCTCAGCCTCGAATTTCAGGGCCTCTTCCTTGCTACCGCAAAACGGTATATAATCCGGCTTTTCCTTGCGACCATGAAAAATTTTGATCAATTGCCATCCCTGCTTGGTGGGGTGTTTATAAACAGACATAGTTATTATAAAGTAGCTGTATGAATTTCAAAAAAGGCATAGCACTGAAAAAAAAATGGCCGGCAAGTTAACGAACAAAACCCACAGCAAAAAACACTCATTGTCCATTTATCACACGGCACAAATTGATCTCTCCCCGTATCTCTTTTCGCTTATATTACTCTTAAAAA
>DYRK01001114.1 GCA_020718785.1 Desulfatirhabdium butyrativorans
CAGTATGCAACAAGTCTGGCAAATAAGGTGGGCGCGACCGAGGCAGCTTCGTACATGAAAGATGCCAGCAATATGAGCCGCACAACTGAAACTACGGGAGCAGATGCGACCACAGCCTTTGTAGATTGGTATGCAAAAGACCGTTACGGCTCAAATAGTCTTGAAAATATTGACAGGGCTGGCACTGCTCTCAATCACATGGCTATAAGTGGTGATACAGGGATGGCCCAATTACAGGATCATCAGCAAAGATTCCTCAGAACCGGAAATTATACTTGGGGTGTCGGAAAAGCTCAGGCGGAAGCCGAAATCAGAGCAACAAGGAGCGAGGTTGGGGTAGAAACAGGGAATCTCCAGAGTCAGGTGATGCCAGCGGTAAATGCAGCAAGTGGAAGAACGGAAAACATAGTCCCTGAAGATTTTAATGGTCACCCGGCTGATCGGCATCCGGGTTTGGTTTCACCAAAATCGGAAGGTCAGAAAACACTTGATGAGGCAGAGGTAATACGGGACAAAAACGAACAGGATAAATCCTCAGTTCACAGACCGATGGATGTCGTGAACATGGGGGAAAACAAACCGCCTTTGGTTACTGAATTGGAATCAATTGTCGAAAAAATCAAGAAATAAGGCGGAAGTGAATCCGCCTTCAGGAAAGATCTCGTTTAATCTGTGTGATCAGTGTGGAAAGTATTGCACGAATAAACAGAGAAGGATGGGTCTGTATAGACACGACTATTAAAATCATCCAAATAGTCAAATTCAGGGGGGGGACTGGAACCTTTGAGTTTTTTGCAAGTATTATACAAGGCATACATAATACCTTTGTCTGAAGGTTTCCCGACGGAATTGATGTCTCCGTAAAACTTTTCGTCAGTTTCATGTCCATTGGATTGAGATTGTTTGAAGGTTCTCCCGAAGCAGCTTTTTTTATGGATCATAGTTTTTCCCCTCCTCGCTGTAAAAAAAATGAGCCAGAATTTTTTCACCAAGAAACAACATGTAACACTATCATTCTGAGGTAGTAAACTATGACTAGAACAGAACTTGTCAAATCGGTTAAGGATAAAACGGGTGTAACTCTGGACATAGCTGAAAGAACAATAGCTGCCATTCAGGCCTCAATGATCAAATCCTTAAAAAAAACGATTATGTCAAACTGGTGGGATTCGGAACATTTTCCGTATATAGGCGATCTGCCCGTATCGGCCACAATCCTTCGACCGGAG
>DYRK01000397.1 GCA_020718785.1 Desulfatirhabdium butyrativorans
TAATTGCTCAACTACTTTTTAGTCCTTTTTAAGATGGGATAGAGGGTATTTAAAAAATAGTATCAGTCCTGTAGGGACTTTTGAAAATAGCCCGGCAATTCATTGCCGGGGCGCATTCATGACGATTGGGAACATGCGGTTTTTTTTCCGATTTTCTGCCCCGGCAATGAATTGCCGGGCTATTACCGGTCGTCCCTGCGGGACTGAAAATGAACAGTCTTACTAATTTTTAAACACCCTATAAAGATTTCCTTCTCGTTCCTACGCCCCGGTCTGGGAACACAACCTGCCCGGGATCTTCTGCATCCCGGGCAAACTCTCTGAAGTGATGAAAAATGAAAATTGTGTATGATAAAAGAACAGATACCCTGACCGCCATTTTTTCAGACCGCCGAGTGGCTGAAAGCGATGAAGACAAACCCGGGACAATTTTGGATTATGATGAATCGGGCAATCTGGTATCTATAGAAATCCTTGACGCTTCCCGACGGATGAATGTGTCTGAACCCGTCGAATATCAAATAATTAAGGCGAGTAACGTAGGTCGGGTTGAGGCACGAAACCCGACACGACTGCCCCGGAGCGATTCAGGCATGAGAGATTAACTGTCGGGTTTCGTGCCTCAACCCGACCTACTCTTCTACCCGAACAGAGTTCGGGTGATGTCAGAATGGTTCAAATTCGGAGATTTGAACCAACTTTTTGGAGCCTTAACCAACTTTTTGGAGACAACGCTGAACGGACTTATCCGCTTGAAATATCTTGTTATATCTCTATCATTCATTCTTTTGCATCTCTCCGGCTCTGCAACTGCTCTTCAGGCTGAGGAAAATAATGCCGTTTCTATGAATCTCGAAGAAGCGATACATCTTGCCCTTGAAGCCAACAGAACCCTTCTCAATTCCGCTTCGAGTGTGGAAAATCAAAAATTGTCTCTGCATACATCCGAATCCGAATTCGATGTGAAAATAAGACCTTCTGCCAATGCAGGCATCAGCGACGCTGCCGGAACTTTGGGCGCGGGAATTTCTTTTGAAAAAAAATTCCAAATGGGAACCAAAGTTTCTGTATCTCCTTATATCGGAAAATCGGAGGATGAATATTCGGGAACCCTCGGAATTTCTTTTGAAGTTCCATTGCTCAGAGGCTTCGGCGGAAAAGTCAATTCAGACCGGACCGACCGTTCCCGCTTTTCGCTCAGAACCGCGGAAAGATCATTTTTTCTGAGTCAGATCAATGTAGTTCTTGACACGGTATCTGCTGTTTATGATATTATCAGACAAAAAGAAATCGTCCGGCTTTTCGAATCCCAGGGCGGACGCCTGAAAGAACATGCCGAAACTGCAAAAATAAAAGAAAAAGTAGGTCTGGCAAGCCCGCTGGATATTTTTCGGGCAGAAATCCGTCTCAAAGATTCAGAGGACAGCCTGACTTTTGCGAAAGAGGCTTTGCGAAATGCCGGGGATCGCCTCAAGCTGATTCTTGCGATTCCTTTGGAGCAGACAGCAGAAGTCTCCGCGCCCCTTGAATCGGAAGCGCTTCGTATCTCTCCGGATGAGGCATTCAAAATCGCCTTAACTAACCGAATAGAGTTTCAACAGGCTGAGGATGAAATCCGAGAGGCGGAAAGACGGTCGGACATCGCCAAACACAATATTCTTCCTCAATTGGATATGGTAATGAATTATGAGCGATATGACTCGTCTCAGGACTTGGGCAAAAGCATGAGCTTCAATGAAGACCGGTGGAGTCTCAATCTTGTCAGCAATACGGATATTTCCCGGACATCCGAAAAAGCCGATTTTCAGCAAAGCCTTATTACCGTTAGAACCGCACGTCTGAATCTTGAGACAAAGCGGGATGAAATTATGAGAGAAGTCCGACGGGAATCCGAGTCATTGAATAAATCTCAGGAGCGGATACTTATCAGGAAAGAGCAGATCAGACAGGCTGAAGGAAAACTCGCTTTGTCGAAAATCAAATTCAATCATGGCATGGCAGACAATTTCGACATCATCGAGGCGGAAACGGAACTTCAGCAGGCACGAGTCAATCTGCTTTCCTCGCAGACAGATTATATTGTCGGAATCTATCGGCTGCGGGCTGCGCTGGGAACGCTGATAAGCGAGCGACCTTAAAGACTTATAATTTTTTTGCGGTAGAACAGGCATTTTTGCCTGTTCATGATAAAGGTCAGACAGGCATTTTTGCCTGTTCATGATAAAGGTCAGACAGAAATGTCTGACCCACTGAATCTTATAAATCATAATGGTCGGTCGCTTAAGTGAGAAGTGAGAAATGAAAAGTGAGAAATGAGGTTGAAAACCGTATCGAAATATTTTGTAGTAATTCTTTGTCTGTCTCTGATCGGGCTGGTTTCGGGCCGCTTTATTCTTCCCGATTCTTCTCTTGAAAATACAGATATTCCGACAGCCGAAGTATCGCTCGGAAATTTCGATATTACCGTCAATATGATCGGCGTCTTGGATGCGGCAAGATCGCATATCCTTTCTTCTGCGATAAAAGGAGATAAGGGCAAAATCATTTATCTCATTGATGACGGTACATCGGTGAACCAAGGAGATATTCTGGTAAAACTGGATCCCGCTCCTTTTGAGGAAGAAATACAGCGTCTGAAAGGAGAAGTAAACAGTCTGGAAGCTGCGGTGGATGCGGTGCAGCAGGTATCCGAATGGGAGAAAAATCAGGCTGAAAGAGAGATCAGAACAGCAGAATTCAATCTGAAAATCGCCCGGCTGGAACTCAAAAAACTTGTCGAAGGAGACGGTCCCTTACAGTCTGCTCAGTTCAAAGAGGAATCCGATAAAGCCGAAGAAGAGTATAATCGCTATCGTTCCTATATCTCCGACCTCGAAAGCCTGAGCAAAAAAGGCTATAGTAATCCTACGGAAATCACATCGGCAATTCAGAAAGCCTCGGAACTCAAGGAACGCTATGAATCTGCAAATAAAAAATATCTCAGTTATAAAAAGCATGTTTTTCCCTCATTGGAAGAGACCGCCAAAGCCAAAGTAGAAAAAGCCGAGATGGAGCTTGAGCAGACTCGGAAAGCGAGTGTTTTCAAAATTGCCAAAGCCATATCCAATGTGAAAGAGACAAAAGGCAAATTGCAGACTGCCGAAAATCTGCTGAAACAGGCGCAGAGCGAACTGGATAAAACGAGTATTCATGCGCCCTTTCCGGGAATTGCCGTACTTTATGAGACATTCTATGAGGGTCAGAAAAGAAAACCGAGGCTTGGCGACAGAGTATTGCAGAATCAGCCTTTGCTGTATCTGCCGGATATTTCTTCCATGATTGTCAAGTCACAGGTTCGGGAAATTGATCTCCATAAAATGGAGATCGGACAGAAATGCAGCGTGAAAATAGACGCTTATCCCGATATGCAGTTCGAAGGAGAAGTGAATCTTATCGGTATCCTGGCTTCGGGACGTTTCGAGGGCGGAACCGGCGAGAAATATTTTCAACTCACGGTGTCTCTGAAAAAGGGAGACCCGCGGCTGAGACCCGGTATGACTGCAAG
Source organism: Desulfatirhabdium butyrativorans (assembly GCA_020718785.1). GTDB lineage: Bacteria > Desulfobacterota > Desulfobacteria > Desulfobacterales > DYRK01 > DYRK01. The sequence goes on from DYRK01000397.1 coordinate 3,545, forward strand.
AATATCTGTCCTCACAGATCGGGTAGTCAATGTTTTATCGGTTCCGATTCAGACTGTTTTCGATGAACAGGGAACGAAGTATTGCTACAGATTTCTGGGAAAAACGATTGAAAAAGTAAAGGTTTCTCCGGGCAGACAGAACGAGGACATGGTTGAAATCCTGTCCGGTCTGCAAAAAGGAGAAAAAATAAGTTTGATAAGAGGTGAGAGGTAAGGGGTTCGGGGTAAGAGGTATAAGCACCTCGAACCTCTGACCTCGAATCTCTGACCTCATGCAAAATTTGATAGAATTGAACGGTATTGTCAAGCAATACTACAGAGGCGCAACATTGATTCCGGTGCTGAAAGGGATTGATCTGCTTGTAAAAGAAGGAGATTTTATCTCTGTCACCGGAACCTCGGGTTCGGGAAAATCAACGCTTCTGAATATACTGGGATGTCTGGATCGTCCCGGCACCGGCACATATATATTGGAAGGACTGAATATACTCGAAGCCTCGGACGATGACTTGTCCGGTTTGCGGGCAAAGCATATCGGCTTTGTTTTTCAGACATTCAATCTCATACCTTCCTTAGATGTATTTGAAAATGTCGGACTTCCCTTTCTTTATTCCGATGTTGACTCCCGTACAGCAGAACAGCGTGTGAGAGAAGCTGTCGTCAAAGTCGGTCTGGAACACAGAATGAATCACAAACCCTCCGAACTTTCGGGCGGAGAAATGCAGCGGGCAGCCATTGCACGGGCAGTAGCTATAAATCCCAAAATAATATTGGCAGATGAGCCGACGGGAAATCTGGATTTCGATACCGGCAGGGAAATCCTTGCATTATTTAAGAAATTCCATAGCAAAGGGGCAACGGTCATTATGGTCACGCATGACCGGGACGTGGCTGCCTGCGCGGACACCCATATTGTTTTGAAAGACGGAAAAATTGTTTCCTGATTTTTATCACATTTTAAAGATCGTCAAAACCGCGTCGAACAGCCTGATGCAGCATAAACTCAGGTCTGCGCTGAGTATTTTGGGGATTATATGCGGCGTGGCGGCTGTGCTGGCCATGTTTTCTGTAGGAGAAGGCGCAGGGCAGGATGTCATTCGCCAGATAGAACAATTAGGCATAAGGAATATTTATGTCAAAGCGGTTGTGCTGACAGAAGAGCAGAAGATAAAAGCAGGCGAAAATCTGTCTCAAGGGCTTAATCTGAAAGATAAAGAGCGGATCAGAGCGGGCTGTCCCCACATAAATGATGTCGCTTGTCTGAAAGAAGTGAAAGCATCCGTATTCGGAATGCCGAAAGACATTTCTCCCCAGATTGTTGCAGTGTCTTCGAATTATCCGAATCTGCTGAATTTATTTGTTTCAGAAGGTCGTTTTATTGCAGATCAGGATATGGCTGAAAAGAATCCGGTCTGCGTCTTAGGCAGCAGCATCGCCGGAAATTCGGGTTTGAAGACCTATATCCGAATTGAAAATCATCTCTTCAAAATTGTCGGAATATTAAATCGCTTCGACCGAAAAACCGGACAGACTGCTGTTGTATCTATCAGAAATTATAACGAAATGATTTTTATTCCTTTGGGAACAGAACAAGCCCTGAATCAGACAATGCCCGAATTAAGCGAGATCATGGTTCAGGTCAACAAAGCCGATCAGGTACTCGGAGCCGGAGAGATGATAAAACGGATTCTCGCCGTATCTCATCATCAGACAGAGGATTATCAGATCGTTATTCCCCGGGAACTTCTCACTCAGGCTCAGAAAACCCGGCGTACATTCAATATGGTTATCGGTTCTGTTGCCGGCATTTCTCTGATTATCGGCGGTATCGGCATTATGAATATTATGCTGGCGACGGTTTCCGAGCGTACAAAAGAGATCGGCATCAGACGGGCAGTGGGAGCAAGACGCATAGATATAGTCATTCAATTTCTTACAGAAGCCGTGATTCTGACGCTTACCGGAGGGATTCTCGGAATAGCCGCAGGATTAGCCGCTATCCGACTTATCTCGATTTATACCGGATGGAATATGGCAATCACTTTTTCAGCCATTGCTCTGCCGCTGCTTATGTCCGTAGTCGTCGGAATATTCTTCGGCTTATATCCGGCTCGTCAGGCGGCAAAAACAGACCCTATCCGTGCGCTCAGGAATGAATGAGGGA
>DYRK01001115.1 GCA_020718785.1 Desulfatirhabdium butyrativorans
TTATGCTTTGAATCCCTGGTGGGAAGGGAAGGAAATTGCGACGGGCATACGTCGTGATGCCTATCTCAAAAAGATTACGACGTACCTCACGCGTAAACAGATAGAAGTCTTTATCGGCAGCAGACGCACCGGGAAGACCACTCTTTTGAAGCAGATCATCAAAACCCTTTTGCAGACAGATGTTTCCCGGACGGATATCTTCTACCTTGCCCTGGATCACCCGGTTTTGTCCAGTGTTCCCATATCAGAACATGTCAGGAACATGCGGAAAAAGTTCATGCATTCCCGTGACAGAAAATTGTATCTGTTTCTCGATGAAGTTCAGGAAAGCCCTCAATGGGAGGCAGAACTCAAAACCATTTATGACCTGGAGTCGTTTAAAATATTCTGCACCGGTTCCACATCGTCGCTGATTGCGAGACAGGCGGGAAAACTGACAGGCAGGCAGATCGTCAGCACTGTATTCCCATTAAGTTTTCAGGAATTTATCAGCTTCAGGGGAGAAACGCCGTCCCTCTCGGAGGATTATAAATATGAGCAATTGGCTGATGATTATCTGAGCATCGGAGGATACCCGGAGCAGGTTTTGAATCCTTCCCATGAGTATATGGCCAATCTTTTGGAGGATATTCTTGCCCGTGACCTGGCCCGCCTTTATCCCATCAAGAAGTCTCATGTCCTTAAGGACTTATTGAGGCTGATCGGAGCTTCCACAGGGTCACGCACCAGTTTCAACAAGCTTTCTAAAGTCCTCGGCCTGTCTGTTGATACAGTCAAAGAATATATCAGTTATCTTGAAATGGCTTTTCTCGTGAAACCTTTAGAAAAGTGGACGACGTCCTATTCCGAAAGGATTTATTCACAGAAAAAGATTTACCTTTGGGATAATGGCGTCAAAACACTGTTGACAGGCGCCGGCGATGAAGGAAGCAGGGCGGAAAATGCAGTTTTCATGGAATTGCAGAGGAATGACATTTCCTGCGGCTATTACGCGGAAAGCGAAAGAGAGGTCGATTTTGTCGTCGGTTCAGTTACGGATCCCCTCCCGATCGAGGTTAAATACATTACCGTTTTTGACTGGAATGACAGACGATTTGACGGTGTCCGGCTTTTTCTGAAGAGGTTCCCGACTGTTAAAGAAATTCTGTTGATTACAAAGAGCGTAGAACTCACAACCACCGTAAATAACGTCACCGTGCATGTTGTTCCTCTATGGAAGTTCTTATC
>DYRK01001116.1 GCA_020718785.1 Desulfatirhabdium butyrativorans
GAAAATCTGTGCATCAGTTTTTTTATCTTGCAGATTTACCGTCGTCATAATCTGCGCTTTTACAGAGCGTTTTTCTAATAAAAACCGGGTGATTTGAAAAACTGCGGTTTCGAAAAGCGCATCTTGTGACGACGGACAGTATGTTTTTATTTGCCAATTACTACTATACTATCGTCCGTTCTCAACCTCCTTCTTAATATCTCTGATATCGTTAGTTAAGCTTATCGTACCGGCAACAGTTGTCGTAATATCAAAAGCGGTCTTCGGCATCGGGAACAAACCTTTTTTAACGCCATAGGCATCAACAATTGTATCTCCAGCCAGTCCGCAGGCTCTTCCGGTTTCACCTCCGAAAGTTCCTAGTACAAATGTAAGATAACCGGCATTATTACTTAGCGACTCTCCGAATATTAATTCCTGCAATAAATCTCTGAGTCCCAATGCCATACCGCCGGCCCCCAAACTGGTCAGAACAGTACCGACTACAAACACAGGTGTTGAAACTGCGGCAGCTGCTATCGTCACACCTAAATAAAGGGTACCTGCGCTGGAAACTGTCTGAATAATCTGGTCCACCAAAAGTCCGTACGGATCGGCAAAATTCACCGGATCATTCAGGCAATACCCGTACAGATCAGTATCCCCGCCCGCAAACAGTATCGGATCTTTCGCCGTCCACCGCCCCGTTTCCGGGTCATAATCTCTGTAGCCGAAACGGACAAGTCCCGTATCTCTGTCGTGCAGCCCGCCCGCAAAGCCGAACGGCACGGCAAACGACGGGTCGCTGTCTGAGATGACATTCCCGAAGGTGTCATATTCAATACGCTTTACCACATTTCCGGAAGCATCCGCAACCACTTTCAGTGTGCCGACCTGGTCGTATGCCAAATAATACGTCGCACTGCCCTTTGTCATGGCGACCGGCATCCGTCCGTCCGCATATTCAAAGCGCATGAGCAGGGCGTTATTGCCGTCATACACCGCAAGCAGCCGTGTCAGCCCCTGCCAGAGATATTTCTCGGTGACAGTGCCGTTCACTTTCTTCGCAATGCGCCTGCCGAGCGGGTCATGCACATATTCAATGAGCGTGCCGTCCGGCAGGGTCACGTTCAGAAGTTCCCCGCGGGAAGAGTACGCATATTCTGTCACATCAGAACCGTCGGTCTTCTTTTTCAGGAAACCGTCTTCGTCATAGTCGTAAATGGCATTCCCGGCGACGGTCAGCA
>DYRK01000029.1:0-4009 GCA_020718785.1 Desulfatirhabdium butyrativorans
AAATTGTTTATGCATAATTCATGCCAAGAAAAACCAAACTTGAAGTATAATATTTTCAAACATCTCTCTGTATCTGGCTTCATTTTCATGAAGCAGTTTTTCTGCTTCAAGCTGTTTCCCGCGGTTTCTCAATGTCTCTGCGGAAAAAGAAATATCGGATGTGACTTCTTCAAGCAGATCGAGTTCTTCAGCTTGAAAGACATTGCGTTCGGCAGCGCAGATATTGAAGGTGCCGATAATCCGTCCTTGGACCTTTATCGGCAGAGCGCAGGCAGACTGATAGTTCAGCCTTTCGGCAATATCCCACCAGGGTTTCAGAAAAGCATATCTCTGAATACCGTTGGCAACCTGTGTTTTTCCGGTTTTAACGGCTGTGCCGACTAATCCTCTGCCCCTTTCGGAATCGTCCCATCGGACTTTCATATCAGCCAGTTCGGGACCGATGCCTGCGGACGCGGCCGGTATGACATCGAAACCTCCCTCTTCGATCATTCCGACCCAGGCAAAGCGGTATCCGATATCTCTGACAAATATCTCACAGGCTCCGGCAAAGAGTTCTTCCTCGGAGCCGACTTTGATAATCAACTGATTGACATTTCTGATTCCTCCGAGAATCCGGGTCAGCCTTACAAGCTCTTTCTCATAGAAAAGCTGCTCGGTCAGGTCTCTGACTATAATAACGCAGCCTCGTGTTTCTTCGCCGTGAGTCAGCGGATATATTTTGACATTCTGGAACATCCGGATGGTCTCGCTGTCTCTGGCAATATCTAAAGGAATCACGTAGTGATGGATAAGGGGAGACAGCATAAAAGGTCTTGTTTTTAATATACATTCCCTGATATATCGTTCTTTGTTCCGCTCCCGGATATCCGGATATATTTCAAAGATATTCTGCCCGGCAATATCGCATTCCCTGATATTGCTGTGCTTTTCCATCCAGTAATTCCAGCGGATAACCCGATATTCCGTATCTAATACAATGATTCCGCGGGAAAGCCCGCTTATCAGAATCTCCCCGATGCTTGAGATAATATCTCTGTCCGACATCGTTCACTCCTTATACTGCCTGCTGTCATAATTTGAGCTTCTGAAATCAGCCGTAAAACGATTTTGAAAATCGTTTTGTCAGTATCAGCAGATCGAAAATGCCGCGGAACTGCTCCCGGCGGATTGACAACTCCGTAATTATTTTTTCCTTTCCACACTCTTCCCCGGTTTTACTTTGACCGTAAAATGAAAGGTGCTGCCTTTCCCCGGCAAGCTTTCCGCCCACAATCGCCCCCCCATCATTTCGATGAGTTGTCTGGAAAGAGTCAGCCCTGTCCCTATTCCCGAATACCGTCTCGTGGACGTTCCGTCCGCCTGAGTAAATTTTTCAAAGATGCGCTGAATATCCGAAGGAGCAATTCCGATGCCGGTGTCGGCTACCGAAAAATGAAGAATGACTTCTTTCTCGTTTTCACTTTCTTTTTCCACGGAAAGTATCACTTTTCCCCGCTCTGTGAATTTGACGGCATTTCCGATCAGAGTGACTATAATCCGGCGCAGGCGGTCGGGATCACCGTAAATGCAAAGCGGAAAATCGGATCCGGTGTGAGAGATCAGATCAAGCCCTTTCCGGCGGATATCAGGCATCATGTCATTTATTGCAGATTCCCAGATTGCCCTCAGATCGAAATCAATTTCCTCCAATTTCATCCGGTCCGAGGCAGCCTCGGCAATGTCCATGATATTTATGAACATTTTCATCAGGGAATCTGCCGATATTCTGGCGTTATTCAGAAGATCACGCTGTTCCGAATCCAAAGAAGACATCAGCACCATGTTAATCATGCCGACAATAATGTGTACTTGGGTCCGAACTTCATGGTTCACATTGACAATAAACTGCTTTTTTGCCAGTGTTCCTGATTCAGCCGCTTTCCGGGCAATTGTCAGTTCTCCGATCATAAACAGCAGGTTTTTCCGCGAAGCCCTGAGATCAGCTTCTGCCTGACGCCTTGCAGTTCTGCCTCTCAGAGTTTTTATTGCAAAAGAAATATCAGATGTCACGTCATCGAGCAGTTCCAATTCCTCTCCCTGAAAAACATACTGTTTTTCAGAGTAAATATTCAGCATCCCGATAAAATTGCCGTCAATCCGTATCGGCAGGAGACAAAAGGAACTGGAGCCTGTTTTTTCCGCCAACTGACGGATTTCAGAAACAGAATCTTCCTGTATCCGGTTTGTCAGAGGCGCGTCCCCGGTTTTGAATATGTTGAGTATCTCCTCAAGATCATTGCGGATGCTCTCGGTTTCAGGAGCATCGTATCCCGCGACGGCAACAGCCACGGGCTTGACAATCGCTGTTTTTTCCACCAGTCCGATACAGGCAAGCCTGTAGCCGATATCTTCGGTCAGGATGCCGGTTATGCCGTTCAGCAGTTCGCTTTCGGATGAGATTCTGGCGATCAGACGGTCTATGTTTCGGATTCCTCTGAGAATCCGGTTCAGACGCTGTATCTCCTTTTCATGGAGAATCTGTTCTGTCAGGTCACTGATGACTATGACTGCACCCTCGGATGTCCCGTTCTTTATCAGCGGATAGATTCTGACATTCTGAATCATAAGGATCACTTCATCATTTTTCACAATCTCCAGCGGGATAAAATGCTGATGAATAATCGGCGATAATAAAAAAGGCCTTGTTTTTTCAATACATTCTGTCAGAAACCGGTCTCTGCCTCTTTCCCGGATATCCGGATATTTCTCAAAGAGATTTTGCCCGATAATGCCCTGCTCCCGGATATTGCTGTGTTTTTCCATCCAGTAATTCCAGCGGGTGATGCGATACTCCAGGTCCACCGCGACAATACCGACCGGAAGCCCCTGCGTCAGGATTCCGCCAAAGGCAGAGTCATCGTCTGTCTGATTCAACATTATCATTCCTCCGGCTGTTTCATTTTTTTCATGAGCATCTCGATTACCGCATTGAGGTCTTCGAAACTCATCAGAATAAAGAGATAGCCCTTGATATCCGTATCTTTGATGCGGATTTCATTCTTGACTGCAATGGCTTTCCCTGATTCTCCCAGTTCCTTAATCAGGTTCTGAAAATATTTCTCGGATATTTCCACTGTAACCTGCGGAAGATCAAAAAAAATCTTCCCTTCTATCATATTGCTGATTTCCGCCATGCACGAAACCATGATGATGTTCCCGATTTCATTGAGGGTTGCAATGCCGCTTTCGGTCAGCGAAGATGTCTTTGCAGTCTGTCCGTAAATGGCATTGAGCAAAGATACGCAGCATTCTCTCGTGTAGAAAAGAATCGTCTTTCCCTTGACCACATCCTTGAAATTCTGGGATATGTAAACTCCGATAGACGGAACTTCTTTCTGCAGATATTCATGAATCTCTGACACATGCAGAATCTGAATGTCCGGAATCCTGATAATGACTCTGGTATTCACAAGATTCGAGAGCGAACTGGCGGCCTCGCCGATGCCCACATTGATTATTTCCCGTATTATATCAAGAGCATTTTCATCATACATTTTCAGAACCTCCTCCGGAGTGCAAGGCTGTGCCTTGTCTCCTTTTCCGATATTACTCGCCGAGAATATTGTTCAGCATTTCAAGAAGTTTTTCAGGGTCAGCCGGTTTGGGAATAAATGCGGCAGCACCGGCATCTTCGGCTTCTTTTACTCGGAATTTCTGCTTATCCGTCGAACAGACAATGACTTTGGCTTCAGGGTCTGTTTCCAGAATTTTTTTGACAGCATCTATGCCGTCCATATCCGGCATAAGAAGATCCATGGTCACGGCATCCGGTTTTTCCGTTTTAAATAATGCTGTTGCCTCGGCTCCGTTGGCAGCTTCTATGACCTGATAGTGTCCTGATTCTATAATTTGTCTCATGATATTGCGGCTGAATGCCGAATCGTCTGTAATCATTATTTTTTTCATATCAAAACCCTCCCTGAAAATTAATAATTCGTAGGTTGGGTTGAGGAACGAAACCCAACTC
>DYRK01000029.1:4109-21910 GCA_020718785.1 Desulfatirhabdium butyrativorans
GCAGAGTCTGTCAATATGAATGTTGGGTTTCGTTCCTCAACCCAACCTACTTTTCCTGAAACAGCCCTGCGGATCAATGACTAATGCAATATTTCCGAACTGGTAGGTTGGGTTGAGGAACGAAACCCAACTCGCAGAGTCTGTCAATATGAATGTTGGGTTTCGTTCCTCAACCCAACCTACTTTTCTAAGCCGGCCGGATCAATCACCAGCGCGATATTTCCGTCTCCCAGCAGAACGCTCCCGGAAAATTCTTTGATCTTGCCGAGACATTTCTCCAAAGGTTTGATCAAAATACTTTCCCTTTTGAGAATCGCATCTACCGCTACCCCTCGGACCCGATTTCCGGAACCGAGCAGAATAACGGCTATTTCTTCGGAGGAATCCTGCTGCCTGAGTGTCTTTATCTCTGTAATTCCCAAAATATCTCCGAGATGTCTGACAGGAAATATCTTTCCGTCGTAAACAACCGCTTCTGTATGATTCAGATATCGGATTTTATTTCTTCTGACTTTGATGCTTTTCAGGATAGAGGAAAAGGGAAAAGCATATTGCCGCCCGGCTGCACCTGTCAGAAGAACATCGCTTACAGACATGGAAACAGGTATTCTCAGTTCTACACGCGTGCCGATATCCCGATCTCCGGAAAGAGAAATACTTCCTCTCATCGCCAGAATATTGCTTTTCACAATGTCAAGGCCCACACCTCTTCCGGAAATCTTTGTTGCCCCGGACAGGGTGCTGAATCCTGGCATAAATACCAGATCAATGATTTCCTTGTCTGTCATGGACATCAGCACGGACTCTGAGACAATCTTTTTTCTAAGCGCGGCTTCCCGGATTCTTTTTGCATCCAAACCTGTTCCGTCGTCTGCAACATCAATCACCGCGTAATTTGCCTCCTGACAAGCCTTTACCGTAATCAAGCCAGCGCGAGGCTTGCCTTGATGCTTTCTCTCATCAGGCGGTTCTATGCCGTGATCCACGGCATTTCGGATAAGGTGAATCAGGGGATCAATAAGCTGCTCCGCTGTTTTGCGCTCAAGCTCTGTTTCCCCGCCGGACATATACAGTTCGATATCTTTTCCGCTTTGATGCGAAAGGTCTCTTACAATTCTGGGAAGCCTTTCAAACAAAGTGCCGATCTTCACCATCCGCAGTTTCATGACATCGGCATGAAGATTATCAGTAATACGATTGATATCCGAGGATACTTTTCTGAGTTCGCCTCTCCATTCAGTTCCTTGTTTTTGCGAAGTCCCCTTTTCTGTCAGATAATTCAAGATATTTCTGGCAAGAGTCAGTTCCGAAACGCGGCGCATAAATGTATCTATTTTTTCAAGATTAACCTTTATTTCCTGTTCAAGCCCGTCCGCAAAAGATTCCGCCGGTGGTAGTTCTCCTTCGGCAGGAGGAGTGCCGAAGTTACACTTCGGCGATTCAAAACACAATGTCTTTGCCTGAGAGATTCGCTCACGGATGGGAGAAATATCTGTTTCCTCATAGTCATTATCCCTGATCCGGCGGTTCATATCTCTCAGGAGATCAAGCCCTTCGAATAAAACAGCAAGGACATCTCTGCTTACCGGAATCCTGCTGCTCCTGAGATCATCCATGAGGTCTTCCAGTTCATGGGAAAGGATATTGATATCTTTTATTCCCAGATAATCGCTGTTTCCCTTGATACTGTGAATATCGCGGAAAGCTGAACGGAGCGCATCCCGACTGCCGTGATCTTTCTCAAGAAGCATCAGCATCTTCTCAAAATTATTGAGATGTTCCGCAGCTTCGGAATGAAACTGCTGCTTCATCTCAGGCGTTATTTTTATGATATAAGACATTTAAGTAGTAGTACCATGTCCTCTACATTACTGCTTTGATAATCTGTTCGGCTATATCCCAGCACGGAGCGACAATTTCTGCTCCGCCCATAGCAATAGCTTCTCCGGGCATCCCGAAAACAATAGCGCTTTCTTCACTCTCTGCAATGGTTATTCCTCCGGCCTGCCGGATTTTCACCATGCTTTCCGCACCGTCTTTTCCCATGCCTGTCATTAAGACGCCCACTGTATCTGCTCCGAAAACTTCCAGAACATAATTCATCATAACATCAACGGAAGGAATAAAAGTATGATCCGGTTTTTTGGGAGTCCGGATCAGAATTTTCCCGCTGGGATTACGGTATAAAGCCAGATGAAAACCGCCTTTTGCCAAATAGATTTTTCCCGGCTCCGCAATCATTCCGGGTTCGGCTTCGACACAGCGCAGATGACAATGAGCATCTATTCTCCGGGCATAAGAGGAAATAAAAGGACCCGGCATGTGCTGCACCAGAAAGACCGCGGCAGGCAAATCCTCAGGCAGAAAAGGAAGCACATCAAAGAGCGTTTTGGGCCCGCCTGTTGAAATGCCGATGGCAACCGCCTTGAATCCGGGACCTCTGACCGAGGCAATTGTCCGCCGGATACGTTTGTGCCGATTCCGGATCTGCGAGACTTTTTCCGTGGGGGACAGACGGTTACGCGTCAGTTTCTTCAGCACACCGGGCTGAGCCGCGGCTTTGATTTTTTTAATCATCTCAGGCGCGACCGGTCCCATCTGTACCGTCACCGTACCGCCCGGTTTCGGCACATAGTCAAAAGCTCCGAGAGCCATGGATTCGAATGTCGCTACCGCGCCTTCCTGAGTCAGCGAAGAGACCATAAGAACCGGCGCAATTCCTTCGTTCATAATGATCTGCAAGGCAGTGATGCCGTCCATTCCCGGCATGTTCACATCCATCGTGACCACATCCGGACGCAGTTGCCGGGCTTTGTTCACCGAGTCTTCGCCGTCTCTGGCTGTTCCTGCCACCTCGAGCTCAGGGTCCGACTCGATGATCTTTTTCAGAGACCGCCGCATCAGAGCCGAATCATCGCATATCAGAACTTTGATTTTTTTCATGGTTTGCTGTCTGATTTTCAGTTATTCTGCCTACGGGTATATTTTCTCTCGTTCCCAAGCCCCAGCTTGGGAACGCACTTGTCAGAGAAGCCCTGGCTTCTCCTAATGAGAAATGGCTCGAAGCCAGGGCTTCGAGTACAATTCCGTTCCCAAGCTGGGGCTTGGGAACGAGGAGGAAATAGACTCAAATCGTTTTGTCAACAGGACGATTTGCAAAATCGTCCTGCATTACTCGGCGATTTCCAATTTTCTCCGTTTTTCCGGTTCCGGCTCTGCTTTTATTTCTTGCCGGGCATATTCCTGATCCGGCGGCATGACATCTCTGTCTCCTTCGGACCCGGGCTTTTCCACAATTTCACTCAGCCGCCGGAGTTCATTTTCATCCAATATCTTTTCCACATTGAGCAGAACAACCATTCGCTTGCCGCCGTTGATTTTGCATACCCCTTCCATGTACCGGTTGACATTGCCGGAGATAACGATACGCGGCGTTTTTTCAATATCCCGCCGGGAAAGCCGCAGGACTTCATTGACCTGATCTACTCTCAGCCCGGTTTTGTTTCCCGCGATATCGACAATGATAATACGCGTCCGGTCATCTATCGGGTATTCTTCCAGATCAAACAGCTTGCGGATATTTATCACCGGAATTACGTTTCCGCGCAGATTGGTCATTCCGTCAACAAAATAGGGCGCACGGGGAACCGCTGTGATATCCGCTATCCGATTGATTTCCTGTACCTGCATGATGCGGATCCCGTATTCCTCTTTGTTGATGCTGAAAGTGACCAACTGTTCTTCGTCCATGACCTGACGGGACATTTTTTTCTCACCCTCGTCTGCTCCGGTTTCATCCCCTTTTTTTCGGATATGGCCGGAAAGTACCCGGGATGTCTCATGGGAAACCAGCGCGGATTCATCCATAATCATAATCAGACGCTCTCCCTTATCCAATTTTGCCACGCCTTTGATTTCTTTTCTGTCCGAAGAAGCCATGGCAGGGGTTTCGTCAATCACGGACCGTGGAATCCGGATGACTTCATCCACCCAGTCCACAAGATAGCCTATGGTAATGCCGTCGGATGCGACCACAAGAGCGCGCTGATCTTCGAGGATGTAGCGATCCATAGCTTCTTTGAATTCAGCCAGAATGTCAACAACAATACTCAGCAGCGGCGTGATCGTCCCGCTGAACAGGGACAGAGCCGCTTCTTTGGAGCTTTTCCTCAGCCTCAGAGCCTCGGCAGCCGAAGCATATAACTCCCACCGGTTTTTTTTCAGCCGTTTGATAATCGCCTCCACCTCGATTCCCGATGTCTTATAGCTTTCTAACCAGACTCCGAACGCGGAGTCCTTTGCCGACACCGAGCCTGTAAAATGAAGGCCCGCCTCAAGAACATGGTGAAGGTTTTCCGCCCATGAGCGGTGTTCGGCAACAGCTCTGTCAATGACTTTGTGACGTTCGGAAACCAGACTCGGCAGTCCGAGCATTTCACGCAGATCAAGAATGGGCAGCAGATGATTCCGGATGGTGAACAAGCCTCTGACATAGTTCGGGACATTTGGAACAGCCGTAATATCCGACACTTTGATGATCTCGCTCACTTTGGAAATATCAAAGGCATATTCGTCTCCGGCAACATTGAAGGAAACCAGATGCTCCTCGGAAACGGTCTCTTCTTCAATACTGCCGGAAGCTTCTGTCTGCCGCAGCCCGGTTTCGCTCACAGCAGCCTCTGTCTGCAAGTCCATGGACAGGACTTCGCCGAGATTCAGTTTCAATATCAGACGGCTGCCTTCATCGGCCTTCACCACGCCGCTCAGAAACTGCCGGTCAATGCCTCTGCACACCGCAGGAGGCGGCTCTTCCTGAACATCCATCATCCGCATGACTTCACGCACGCTGTCAACAATCAGACTTATCTGGATGCCGCCTTCCTCCACCACCAGCAGACGGGTATGATCCGTGGGCTTCTGAGAATCCATGGAAAAGCGGGTCCGTGTGTCAATTACCGGCAGCACATTGCCGCGCAGGTTGCATATCCCTGCCACATAAGCAGGACTTCTCGGAATGGGCGTGATCGCGGGCAGCCGGACAATTTCTTTGACGTTTTCTATTTCGACACCGAATTCTTCCTCGAACAGCCTGAACACTACCAGTTGGCTTTCATCTGTCATGCCGGAAGCAGACAGCGCGGAAAAATTCTCTTTTTCCAGTTTCCGGTATGTTTCTGCCATTTATCAGCCCCCCATATTCTGAAGTTCATCAGCCTGACCCGCAATGTCTTCGATTGCTTCGGCAATTAGCTGCATGCCTTTGCTGCCTTCTTCCGCGGCTTTGGATGCCTCATCTGCAACCTTGCTGGCTTCTTCGGCAGCATTGGCGATCTCAAACACCGCCTTGGTGGACTGTTCCAGCGCGAGCTTGATTTCTTCGGCGTTTTTTGCCACATCCTGGATGGAAACCAGAACATCTTCCATATCTTTTTCAATGGTATCCAGATTGTCTGTGGTCTTTTTCGCGCTCAGAACCTCATCCGCGGCAATTCTGCTCTGCATTTCAAGGTCCCCTGCAACCAGACTGATCTGAGCCTGCATGGTCCGCACCATGTCCTGAATTTTCTCCGCATTTTCAGATGAGTCATTGGCAAGAGTCCGAATGTCTCCGGCAACCACGGAAAATCCTCTGCCGAATTCACCGGCGCGGGCTGCCTCGATGGAACCGTTGACTGCCAGCATATTGGTCTGAAGCGCGACATTGGCGATTTTGCTGACAATCTTGTTGATATTGTTGGTCCGTTCATCTAAAAGTCTGACATTGGTCACTGCCTGATTTGACGATTCCGACGATCTCCCGATATTGCTGATCAGATTATCCACATTCCCCTTGTTTCTGATAACCAGCCCCTTCAGCCCGTTGACTTTGTTTTCCGAATTCCGGGAAAGTTCTGCCAGCCCGCGGACCGCGGCATCCAATTTTTCCCCGACCTCCTTGTTCTGTTCCGCGGATTCGCTCTGATTCCGGGAACCTTTGGCAATCTGTTCCAGAGCTGTCATGATCTGACCCGCGGAAGTGGTTGCCTCCTCGATGTTGGCTGAAAGCTGTTCCGCAGCTGCCGCGACTTCTTCCGCGGATTTCGAGCTGTCAACAGCATTTCTCAGACTTTCGGTAAGTTCTGCCAAGGTCTCGGATGCAGTCTGCATTTCCGCAAAAGCCTTATTCTGCTGGGAAACCGCTTTGCTGGCTTCTTCAGCCGCGCTGCTTTGTTCTTCGGCATTGCTGGCAATATCCTCCGCGGATTTCATAAAGGCTTCGGTGCCGTTGAGTATATCCGTGAAGTTTTTGGCAATCTCTACGGCACTGCCCACAACATCTTCCAGTTCTTTGACGATCTGATCCAAATCCTGTGTGATGATCTGGGCTTTTTCAACCTCTTCCACGGAATTTTTGGTTGAGGCTTCGATCTCGTCCACCACGCGCTGCACCTGTTCCTGAATCTCGTCCACCACATTCCGGATTCCCCTCGCGCTTTCTTCGGAAATCTCGGCAAGATTTCTCACTTCGTCTGCGACCACGGCAAAGCCGCGGCCGTGTTCCCCCGCGCGTGCCGCTTCGATGGCTGCATTCAGAGCCAAAAGATTGGTCTGATCCGCAATCCGCACCACAGCCCCGACAATCTCGCCGATCTGTTCGGAATTTTTCTCCAATTCCCGGATCCGTTTCGAGGATTCCGTGTTGGCGCGGGAAGAATTTTTAACTCCCCTTATCAGCGCGTCAATTTCCGAACCGGTGGTTTTTATGAGCTGCTGCAAGGTTTTTACTTTTTCAAAGGAATCTTTGGACCGCCCGTCTCCGATCTCCGCGGCTTTTACAATCTGCACAATGGCGGCACGTGATTCTTCTGTGGCAGCAGATGTCTCTTCCGCGGCAGTGGCAACGGTTTCCATTGTATTTCCAAGTTCTTCGGAGGAACTGGAAGCTTCTTCAAGGGAAGAGGTCATCTCTGCCACCGCGGAAGCCAGCCTTTCCGCAATGGTCTGCTGACGGGCAACAGTCCGGGCCCTTGCCTTTTCCTGTGCCATTTTCCGGGCTTCCTCACGCTTCTGGGTCAGTTCTTCAGCTTCTTTTATCTTTACATTAGGTTTGCCCTCTTTTTTGACGTAATCGGGTTTTGCCAATTTTTTTGCCATGTTCTGTTTTCTCCTTATCTGTGAAATTAATAACGCTCAGTCATCATATAGTTTCATTCAGTATTGCAAGATTTCTTTTTGCAATTCCATTGTCCGGTTCCTGTGCTGTCACATCCTGAAGCAATTTTACTGCTCTGTCATGATAGCCGAGTTCGGAATATGCCACGGCCAGATTGATCATGGCTTTGGTATTTTCAGGCTCATGAAGCAGAAAAGCCTGAAGTATTCCCATCGCGTCAATATAATTTTCTTTTTTCAATTCCCAAACTGCCCGTTCAAACAGATTCTGCACCAGTTCTCTCTGACGGGATAATTCCTGTTCAAGAAATTCCTTTTCCTGCTCCGAAATCCTTATTTCCTGCACCAGATATTTTATCCGTGCTTCGTAAGGAGCAATCTCTGCATTCTCAATGCCTTTTTGCAGGAGAAGTTCTCCCAGCCGGGTACCTACCGCGGGTTTGTCTTCATCCATATATTCTCCTTCGGGTCGCCGCTGCCCGCCTTAGTGCGTCAATTCGGCAAAGGCGGGTTTCATCCACCCTGCAGTGTCAATTTTTTTTGTCAAGTCCATGTAGTCCGATGCGCCGGTGCTGCCGGGTGCATATTCAAAAATGGTCTTGCCGTGTCCGGGCGCTTCGGTGAGACTTATATTCATCCGTATTCCCGGAAACAGTTTGTCTTCTCCCAGATGTTTTATGATATCTTCTGTGATTTCCTTTGCGATTCGGGTATTTTTATTGAAAAATGTAGGTATGACCCCGGCAAGCCGCAGATTCGGATTCTGTTCGGCACTGACGGTGTAAATCAGCCGGATCATTTCCGCCAGCCCTTCCAGATTCAAAAAGTGCATCTGCATGGGAATGTAAACCTCCCGCGCGGCTGTCAGAGAAGATATTGTGAGCAGACCTGCTGTAGGCGGCGGATCGAAGATCAGATAATCGAACGCGCTCATATCTCCGGACAATTTTTTTGAAAGAAGGGTCTCACTTCCTCTTTGTGAAGAAAATTCGCTTTCAAATTTCAGCAGTTCCCGTGAAGACGGAATCAGGCTTACTCCTTCGATATGGGTTTGTATGATGACATTCTTCAGTGCAGCCTCTTCTTTGAGAAGATGAAAAATGCCGGGATGCTTCAGGTCAGAAGGCTTTCCTATGGAAATTGTGGCATGAGCCTGAGAATCGAGGTCAATCAGCAGCACTTTTCTGCCCTTCATTGCCAGCCCGTGAGCCACATTCACCGCTGTGGTTGTTTTTCCGCATCCGCCTTTCCGATTCGCAAATACCAGATATCGCGTCATCATATTCTTTTCCGTTATGTGTATGGCGGTTCTTTTATTATCAACCGCTAATTAACGCAAAGAAACGCTAATTTCTTGACATCCGCGTCCATTCGCGTTTATTGGCGGTTCTTTTATTATCAACCGCTGATGAACGCGAAGAAACGCTAATTTCAAGTGAGTAACTCCGCATCCGCCTTTCCGATTTGCTCACCCCTGACCCCGAACCTCTGACCTCTCACCCGTTTTTTTCAATTTCTCACCGCACTGATTGCAATACCGGGAATCTGCCAGATTTTCACTGCCGCATTTCGAGCAGAACAGCGGCAAAGGTTTTTCTTCTGCCGAATGTCCGCAGCGCGAACAGAATTTTGCATTGGGAGTGAGATTTTTTCCGCAGTTCGCACAGCGTGTGAAAACTACCTGCTGATGTCCGCAATGGGGGCAGAATCGGGCATAATCAGGAACGGGGTTCTGACATTCCTGACAGGCTGAAGATAATCCTTTGGGAGAGAATTCCGTTTCTTTATCTTCATTTTTATCTTTGCTCAAAGCATATTGGGAGAACATCGCCGGTATCATCAGTCCGAGTCCCACATCCATTCCCGCGGCTCCGGAATTGCTTTCCGAGGCTTTTTCCATAGCCATTGCCGCTTTCATCTGCATGAGTCTGTTCATATCCTTACCTGAAAACACTCCGAGACGGCTGCGGTCGTCAATAGCCTGCTGAACTTCGGGGGGCGGGGTTATGGAATTGATATACAACTGAGTCAGATCAAGACCGAACCGGCTGAAATCTTCTCTCAGCGCTTTGCCGAGTCCGTCTGAAATTTCGTTGTATCTTGCCGGAAGATTCAGGACAGAGTCAATATGCTCTCCCATGTAGTCGTTAAATCGGGATACAATGACTTTGCTCAGATAATCTTCGATTTCTTCGGTCGCGTATATGCCCTGAGTTCCGACCAGACTGTTGATAAAAAGCACGGGCTGAAACACCCTGAGATTGAACATGCCGAAAGCTCTCAGGCGAATCAGCCCAAGTTCGGAATCCTTGAAAGCAACCGGGTCACGGGTTCCCCATTTGAGATTCGTGAACACCTTCAGGTTGACAAAATAAACTTCTGCGCGCAAAGGACTTTTGAATCCCCAGGGCAGTGCAGCCATTTTGGTCAGAATAGGGATATTGGCGGTTTTCAGGGTGTGCTGTCCGGGTCCGAACGCGCCCACTGCCTTTCCCTGATAGAAAAAAATGCCTGCCTGACTTTCCCGGATCACCAACTGCGCGCCGTATTTTATTTCGCCGGAGCCTGTTTCCGGGATGCGATGCACGAGTTCCTTGCCGCTTTCATCAAACCATTCCAATACTTCCAAGAAAATGAGATTGTCTGTTCCCATAACGGCTCCTCGGTTTTCAGCTGCAGATTTCCGGAAATTGAACCCTCTGACCGCTCCCGGCGGATTGACGGTCATTTTTATCCTTTGGCGCCGGAAATGCTTGGGATTTGTCAATCCCGGGCGAGCCTTCTGATTTGGGATTGTCCCCTGACCGCTCCCGGCGGATTGACGGTCTATTTTAACCTTTGGCGCCGGAAATGCTTGGGATTTGTCAATCCCAGGCGAGCCTTCTGATTTGGGAATGTCCCCTGACCTGCTCCCGGCGGATTGACGGTCTATTTTAACCTTTGGCGCCGGAAATGCTTGGTCTTTGTCAATCCCAAGCGAGCTTTTCGATTCAGTGAAATTCAATTTCCGGAAGTCTGTATTTTGATCTCAAAAAGTTTGGGCCATAATTTGCCTGTCACAAATACACGGTCTGTTTCATTATCATACGCTATGCCGTTCAGTACGTCAACTGATTGCGCGTAATCCTGAAAATTCAGCAGTCCTGTCAAAAGTATCCAGCCGTTCACACTGCCTGTGGCAGGGTCAATTTTGGCAATGCAGTCGGTCTGCCATACATTGGCATAAATTTCTCCCCGGATGAATTCCAGTTCATTGAGGTGAACAACAGGTCCTGCGTGATCAGATACCTGTATCCGCTCTGTTTCTCTGAAAGTTTCGGGATTCAGGAAATGAAGTGTTGCCGTGCCGTCACTCATAATCAGTTGTCTGCCGTCGTGTGTGATGCCCCAGCCTTCAGTGGGATATTCAAAGGTTTTAAGCAGTTGAAAACTGTCTTTGTCATAGACGAATCCGATTTTCGATTTCCATGTCAGTTGAATGATTTTATTGTCATAAATCGTTATGCCTTCCCCGAAAAACTGCTCAGGGAGCCGATGCGTCTGTAAAACTTCGCCGCTTTCCAATTCTGCTTTCCGCAGGCTTGATTTTCCGTAAAGTCCTGTGCCTTCATACAATACGCCGTTTTCAAAAACCAGCCCCTGAGTGAAAGCGTTCCGGTCATGGGGATAGGTATTGATAATTTTATAGGTATAAACCGGCACAGGATTTTTGATATTCGGCATTTCCGAATATGAGACATCCGCTGTACCCGATACAATACAAGCGATCAGTAAGCATATAACAGAATATTTCATTTTCCGAACTCCGATTTGAAAAAAATTGGGGATGAATTATTAACCGCTAATAAACGCGAATAGACGCCAATGCTCACATTTATTAGCGTTTATTAGCGTCCATTCGCGGTTACTGTTAAAGTCGGATTTCCCCTTTGACTTTGCCGGAAGTCTTTGCGGATTATTTAAAACTCTCTATCACCTTTCTGAATCCCGGCATGGCATTGGTAATGGTCTTATCTTCCACGCAGAACGCGAGTCTGAAATGACCTGAGCCTCCGAAACCGCTTCCGGGAACCCCGAGAATCCGTTCTTCCTGAAGTGCTTTGATGAATTTCACATCATCGGGGATCGGCGATTTGGGAAAGAGATAAAACGCTCCGGGCGGTTTTATGAATTCATAGCCGCATTCTGCCAGCCCGTTGCAGAGCAGTTCTCTTTTTCTCGCATATTCGGAGATATCCACGCTCATTCCCTGCATTCCTGCCACTGCCCGCTGCATCAGAGCCGGCGCGTTGACAAATCCGAGAATCCGGTTGGCAAGAGCCATTCCTGCCAGCAGATCCGCCTTATGACTCGCATTCGGATTGACTGCGGCAAAGCCGATGCGTTCTCCCGGAATAGAGATATCTTTGGAATACGACGATGCGATAATACTTTCTTTATAGCAGGCAAAGATGCTCGGAACTTTTACGCCGTCATAGACGATTTTGCGATACGGCTCGTCTGCAATAAGATACAGAGTCCGATTCATTTCTTTTCCTTTTTTTTCCAGAATCGCTGCCAGTTCTTTAAGAGTTTCCTCAGAATAAACCTGCCCCGTAGGATTATTCGGGGAATTGATTATCAATGCTTTAGTCTTTTTGCTGATGGCGTAAGCAATGGCATCAATATCGAGATTAAAACTCGGAGTAGTAGGCACGGGTTTCAACTGTCCCCCGTGATTATCCGCATAGAAATCATATTCCACAAAATAGGGAGCAGGAACCAGCACCTCATCGCCCGGATCAAGGATGGCTTTGAGCGTAATGTTCAATGCTCCTGCCGCGCCGCAGGTCATGATGACTTCTTTTTCAGAGGTCTGCACCAGTTGCTCGACAGAGAGATATTCGGCTACGGATTTGCGTACTTCCGGATAGCCGATATTGGGCATATAAGCGTGAAGCCCCGGCTCGGAAGACTTAGCCAGCTCTCTGAGCAGTTCATTGAATTTTTCCGGAGGCGGGAGATTGGGATTTCCCAGACTGAAGTCATAGACATTGTCAGCCCCGTGCTGTGCCTTCAGCCGCGTCCCTTCCTCAAACATTTTCCGTATCCAGGAAGACTTGGATATAAACGCATCAATCTTTTTTGCTATGGTCATAAGTGATCCTTTGAAGTCATTGTAATTGTCCGAATACTGATTCAACTGTCTGAACCATGATTCAAGGATTAAAGGATTTCCCTGATTGCTGCTTTACCGGAGGAGTGCTGAAATGAAATTTTAGCACAGAAATCCTGTCAATCCTTTAATCCTGCAAATCAGGGTTCAGACATTCTGACTGTTCATCCGGAGGAGTGCTAAAACGTGCTGAAATTTCATTTCAGCACTCCGGAGCTTGACAGAAATCCTGTCAATCCTTTAATCCTTGAATCAGGGTTCAGACATTCTGAGGAGTGCTGAAATTTCATTTCAGCACTCCGGAGCTTGGTCAAGCAGATTCCACGGATTTTACTTCCGGAATCTCTTTTTTCAGCATTTTCTCTATCCCGTTTTTGAGAGTCATCTGAGACATGGGGCAGCCTTTGCACGCGCCCTGCAATCTCACCTTTACTACACCGTTCTGCACGTCCACAAGCTCTACATCCCCGCCGTCTGCCTGAAGCGAGGGTCTGATTTTGTTCAACGCGTTCTGAACTTTTTCTTTCATGCTGTTTTCTCCTTATTTATTTTTGCGGGTGAAACCCGCGGGTTTTACAGATTTTCAGAAATTGAATTTCACAAGGCAGCAGGGAGGAGATAATACTGTGCCGTATATCTCTGACCGATAACGCAGTGAAATTCAATTTCTGGAAATCTGTAGGTCAGATGGGTTTCACCAACCCTAAATAGTTTTCAAGTTCATCCAAAATTTTTCGCTGATCCTCGGTCATATTCTGCTTTATCCGCAATTCTGCGATTTTTGTCAAGTAATCATTGATCGTAATACTTC
This sequence comes from Desulfatirhabdium butyrativorans, assembly GCA_020718785.1. Classification (GTDB taxonomy): domain Bacteria; phylum Desulfobacterota; class Desulfobacteria; order Desulfobacterales; family DYRK01; genus DYRK01. The sequence goes on from DYRK01000029.1 coordinate 17,228, forward strand.
CGCCGCCCTGAGGAGAGGTCAGCCGGGCAGTCCGGTAGCTTTCCCAGCGCATTTTCTCTTGGACAGACAAGGTTTCCGGATAATTTCTGGCACGATACCGGAACAGCATTTCGGGTATCCGCGGGTCTTGAAACAACAGATTCGATTTTCCCAATTCTTCAGGGATAGCAGACCGTATCTGTTCCATTTTTTTCTTGTCGCCGTCGCTGAAAAATCCTCCGCTGTAAAGGCTGTGATCCGGGTCATCAAGTTTTTCTTGGGAAGAAAACTGGTTGCCGCCCCCAAAGACTTTCCGAACTTTGATATTCAGGTTCTCTGCCTTTTTGATGGCTTCGAGATGAATCAGACATTGCGAAACATCAATTTTTACCCGTTCCGAATGACCGGCTTTCAATGTCTCATAAGGGACAATGACCGGACATCGGTTGATATGGACGGTTTTCAGCGGAATGCGATTCACGCCTTCGGGCAGTTGTTCAACCGGCGTAAATACCCGCTCATGTATCTCTTTTTCACTCAGGTTTAACAGCGGCTTAGGATCAACACCGAGGTCATATACAATAATGCCGTTTTTATCAGTGGGATGTTTTGCTACCGGAACCACCATAGCAATACATCCCTTTTCTGCCGGATACATTCTTGAGACATGCAGCACCGGTTTCTTTTTAAAAAGACTTAACTCACGGGCAGCCCATGCCTTATCCCGGTTATTCCATACATACTGATATAATTTCGGCTGCTTTTCTTTGATCCGTCGGGCAAGGGCAATCGTGGCATAGACATCGGATAATGCCTCGTGCGCGGAACCGTGAGGAATCCCGTTGGCAAGAGTCAGATCTTCGAGTCTGAAGCTCGGTTTGCCGTCGGAATGGTCGGGCCATTCCATGCCTTGAGGTCTCAAAGCTCGGGTCAATCTTGCGACATCTATCATATCCCAGCGGGAATTTCCGTTTTTCCACTCGCGTTCATAAGGGTCAAAGAAATTCCGAAACAGCGTATAACGGGTGAATTCATCATCAAAGCGGATGCTGTTGAATCCTGCCCCGCAAGTTCCGGCACGCGAGAGTTCTTCATGGATGCGTCCGATGAAATCGGATTCCCGGATTCCGAGCTTAAACGCTTTCTGCGGAGTGATTCCGGTTATCATGCAGGACTCGGGCTGAGGAATCATATCATCTGCCGGTTTGCAATACAACACCAGCGGATCGCCGATGATATTCAGATTTTCATCGGTTCGGACACCTGCAAACTGAGCAGGTCTGTCTCGTTGCGGATCCAGCCCGAATGTCTCGTAGTCATTCCAGTATAGCGTTTTCTGTATTTTGGTATTATTGTCAGTCACAGTCAATTCCATATATATGTTATTAACCGCTATTAACCGCTAATAAACGCCAATAAACGCTAATGAATGCTGATGAAATTGGCGTTTATTAGCGTTCATTAGCGTTCATTAGCGGTTCCTATTACAATCGGATTTCCCCTTTGACTTTGCCGAAAGAGATTTCCGTTCCCTTTGCCAGCGTAAGATTCTGCCCGGGTTCCACATCTTTGATCGAGCCGTCTGCAAGAGTAATTACCCATTTTTCATCAGACAGATTTCTGAGTCCCCAGATATTCGGGTCTTTGGGATGCTGATTTACAGCAGCAACCGGTTTTGAAAAATCATACAGATTTTGGGGATCAATATGATGCGGAAACAGTTGCGTATCATGGTTCAGCATGATAATATGCTTTTCGATCCGGAGACGCGGAGGTGTTCGGATTACTTTCTGGCATGACCAGCAAGGATTGAGCCTGCCCGATTTATTCAGCAAGTCAATGTCGTAGAAATTCTCATTTCCGCAGTTTCCGCAATAAAGAATAGAATCTCGAAGTCTATCCATGACAGCCCGCCATTCGCTTTCCCGCACTCTCCCGTTCTGAGGATCACGGATGCCGTCCGTGAATGACTTTGTGAATACTTCCCGCAAAAACTGCGGGTAAATATGCCAATAAGTCATAGCATTGTCATGACAGCCCAAAAGCGGGCGGTTAGAATCATTATTCGGGTCAAAGATAAAAACAGGTTCTGTACCGTAAAGTTTGTTCATAGCAGGCAAGTCGAAACATCTTATTTCCGCTTCTCTTTTGCCTTCCAAAGGATGGTGAATCATCAGTATGTAGAACAGCAGCACCGCGAGTGAAAACAGATCGGTCTGCGTGCTGGGCTTGGCTTCTCCCCGAACCACTTCGGGAGCCATAAAACGAGGGGTTCCGAGAATGCCTGCGGATGCTTCGCCGTCAATTGCCACATTGTCATTATCGCAGATACGGATTTCGCCAGTATCCGGATTAAAGAAAACATTGCCGAAAGAGATGTCTCTATAAGATAAGCCTTTGGCATGAAGCTGAAGAAAGCTGTGAGACAATTCAATGCCCGCCATTGCCAGCGCATGGAACGAGGGTTCAATCCGGCCTTTCATCAAATCCACAATGCTTTTGTAGCAGGATTCACGCAAAGGCATGATATAGCCGAATCCTTTGATTTCTTTAGAAAAAGTCAAGCCTATAGGCCAAAGAAATTTCTCATTGGGCGCGCCTTTTTTGATAAGCATTTCCAAAGCTGCTTTTTGTTCGGGTGTTGCCTGTTGAGGAAAGTACCACTTCAGGGCAACCGGTTTGCCGCCCATATTGGACTCATAGACTTCTCCCTGTCCGCCGCTGCCGAGAAACCGCTCGATTTCGCAGGCAATATTGGAAGTTTCCAATTGAATCTGTTGATTGAGTTTCAGCAATTGATTCATTTCGATTTCCTTTCATAAAGAAACTAAGTTTTTTCAAAAAACTTAGTTTCTTATATAAGTTACCTCTCCGTTGAATAGATAATCCCCACGGTAATATCATCCCCGCTGCCGGACTCGGATGCCTCTTTCAGCCAGTCTTGCAGATTTCTACGAACAAAATTAAATCCTTCTGTCTGAATGATCTCCCATATATCCGAAGCGACTTTCAGAAAGTTCTCGTCATTGCCGAATGAATTCGCATACCCGTCAGTTGCTGATAAGATCAGCTTCGGCGGCGAATCCAGAATCGGCTGAAAACAGAAACGGAAATCCCGCCACGCGTCTTTTGCACAAAGAGAAGTTGTCTCATTGGCAAAAAGCCGCTCATCTTTCGGAATCGGTCTTTCAATCTCGCCGTGTTCCAGAAGTGTCAGAATATCGCCGTCCCCGATCTGCCAATACATGATGAATTCCGATGTCACTAAAACCGCCAATAATGTTGCGCCGTAAGCGACAACAGAGTCTTTTCCTTTCAACAATTTCGAATCCTCTGCAGAAAAAGGCCTCGCTTCAATATCGGAAAGGACTTTTGCTTTCCATCGTCTCACAAATTCTTTGGGCAACTGCTCTTCCGCTATGCGTTTGACCCGTGTGAAATTGCTGACATCAGCCTGACTTTCAATAAACTCTTTTATGACTTCCACAGCTACATGAACAGCAAAATATGCGCCGCTCTGACTCCGAAAACTTTTTTGACTCCCATGCCCGTCAGAGATTGCCATAATGATAGGCAATCCCGAACTAAAACGGGGTGGATACCATTTCATATCATCCTGATTGGGCAGACCGCTTCGGATATGCGATGCCCCACGGACACTCGTGGCTGTCACCTGTAACCTGCCCCCTGTAACCTGTCGCATGGCTACCACACATCGCCTGCCGAAGCCGGTCCCGAGTCCGGAAGCGTAGGGATCGGAATATTCGTGACCGGCGAGCCGGAATTTGCAGATTGACTCGCTGGCGAGGACGCAGATTTCAGCACGGCTGTAGAAACCCATTTGATATAATTGACCAACTGTTCCGAATTGTTTGCCTGAAGCGGCGGTATCTCGGAATTACCGATAAACTTCTGCAAAACCTCATGGTCTGCGTCTTCGCCGATGGCAATGGCAATGCGGATGGATTTTTTGCCCCAGGGCAAATCCATCAATGCCGAAAGCCCTGCTCCGAAATCATCTGTGGGCTGACCGTCGGAAATCAGTACCAGCACAGGCGGCAATGCCCGGTCGCTCATGGGCGGAATTTTCAATTGTTCCGCCACGATGCTCAAAGCTTTGCCCATATCGGTTACGCCGTCGGTGCTTAGGTCTGTCCATGTGAAATCCGCAACCGGCGTGGGCTGCGAGATATGCCACTGCGCGCCGGTGGAAAATTTGACGGCTCTGACCAAGACATCGGCATTGGGATTTTCATCGGCAACGCTCTGCATGTGCGGAATCGCTTCACGAATGGCCGTATTCAATGACTGAATCTTACCCTCGGCACTCATAGAACCGGAACAGTCCGCCATCCATATAAAATGCAGCGGACGGGTTGACAGTGCGCCTCCCGGACGTTTACTCATGTTCGTTTCTCCTTATTGTTTAGGTTAAATTTCGTTGTTATAGTCATCTACAAGGATTGCGTATAAGCAAGGATTACGACCGAAAAATCCCTGCTTATAGACACTGTGCAATGTCCGAACCCTGATTTTCAGGATTAAAGGATTTTCATGATTGCGGTTCAGCCGCAAGCGGGCTAAAATTTCAGCATAGTAAAACGGGTTTCAAACCCGTTCTGCACTCCGGGAGGGCCTGACAGAAATCCTGTAAATCCTTTAATCCTGAACAGGGTTCAGACAGTTTGCCGCAAATCCCTGCTT
>DYRK01001117.1 GCA_020718785.1 Desulfatirhabdium butyrativorans
TGCCCCTGCGATTTCAGTTAAAATCGTAAGAGAGCTTTATCCAGCCTTCCCGCCCCAGAACTGAAAAATTTTTATATTCCAGATTCAGCACGCCGTCCAATTGTTTCCGCCCGTCATTTATGGGACCCGGAGCTTTGGAAATGTCTGCCATGCCCATAGCGTAAAGGACATCGGCTTTAGCGTAAGCATCCGAGCGTTCTCTGTCCCATCCCGCGGCATTCAGGCTGATTTTGAAATCATGCTCCGGAAGAGTATATGAACACACAGCTCCGCCTTTGTAAGCATCGAATCTGCCGTAAGCGCCGAATATGCGGTTTCCCGAACTCCGGGTAATCACGTTCATCACCCCGCAATATGCGTCTTTTCCGTACAGCGCGGAACCGGGACCCCGGATAAACTCTATCCGATCCACCTGTTCAATCGGCATAGTCCACGCCGCGTCCGCTTCGTTGCTGAAGGTATTGTTTACGGAAATGTTGTTCACCATGATTTTGATTTTTCCGGCTGCAATGGAATTGCCGATTCCCCGTACCGTGACCTGAAGCGAGCCGCTCGCTCCTACGGAGATATCTATCCCCGGAATCAGAGTCAGAGCGTCCCAAACTGTATGAAATCCCCGTTCTTCCAGATCGGAGCCTTGAAGGACATTCACAATTCCTGGCGCCAGATCCGCATCCATTTCGGTTTTTGTCGCAATATTTGTAAAAACAACCGCTTCTGCCCGGAGCCACTTGAATTCTTCATCGAGTGCGGCTTCGGCATCTTTTCTTTTCGAGTCATCTTTCGAGCCGTCTTGTTCCCAAGCCCCAGCTCCGTCTTGTTCCCAAGCCCCAGCTTGGGAACAAGATAATCCCGTCGCCATGATAAAGACAGACAAAAAAATTGAAATCACAGTTTTCATAATGTTCCTCCCTGATTTCTGTCAATCCCAAACCGTAGGGGCATGTCGGCGACATGCCCTCCCCGCACAGTTAATTGCAGGGGCATGTCGGCGACATGCCATTACAGCCGCTTCCGAAATCCCTTATAATCAGTCTTTTTTTTATAACGGAGCGTAAAAGATGTCAAGACAGAATGGTTGACTTATACATATTCTTTTGTTATCTTTCTGAAAAAAAGATTGTCATAAACGTGAGTTCGACGTTTCCCCCTTTTTCTCGTTTCTCGTTTCTCGTTCCCAAGCCCCAGCTTGGGAACGCACTTGCCGGGGAAGCCCCGGCTT
>DYRK01000398.1:0-2667 GCA_020718785.1 Desulfatirhabdium butyrativorans
TGATTAGCGTTTATTGGCGTTTATTCGCGGTTAAACAAATAAGGAGGTACTTATGCGTTTCGATAAATTTACCATAAAATCACAGGAACTTGTTCAGAATGCTCAGGCTTTGGCTTCGCAGTATCATAACCAGCAGCTCGAACCGGAACATCTGCTCGCAGCCATGCTGAATGAAAAAGAGGGAATTGCCTTATCCATGCTCCGCAAGCTCGGAGTTTCTCCTGAAAACGCGGCGCGTGACGCGATGGCTGCTGTTGAAAAATTTCCGAAAGTCACAGGCGTCGGAGAGATTTATTTTTCCCAGACATCATCAGTCCTGCTGGAAGCCGCACTCGGGGAAGCTTCGAAAATGAAAGACGAATATGTAAGCATCGAACATATTCTGCTTGCAATTTCCGATGATAAAAAAAGCGAAGCTGCCGCAATTTTAAAGCGTTACGGGGTGACGCGTGAGGCTATTCTCAAGACGCTCATTGATATTCGCGGGGGGCAGCGCGTCACGGATCCGAATCCCGAAGAAAAATATCAGGCTTTGGACAAATTCAGCCGGGACCTGACGGCACTGGCACGTATGGGCAAACTCGATCCCGTTATCGGAAGGGATGAGGAAATCCGGCGCATCGTGCAGGTACTTTCAAGGAGAACAAAAAATAACCCGGTGCTGATCGGCGAACCCGGAGTGGGAAAAACCGCTATTGTGGAAGGACTTGCCCGCAGGATTGTGGAAGGCGATGTCCCGGAAAGCCTGAAAAACCGCCGACTTGTTTCTTTGGATATGGGCGCGCTCATTGCAGGAGCAAAATACCGCGGAGAATTCGAAGACCGTCTGAAAGCTGTTTTAAAAGAAGTGGAGCGTGCAGAGGGGGAAGTGGTTCTTTTTATTGACGAACTTCATACTCTCGTAGGCGCGGGCGCGAGCGAAGGTTCCATGGATGCGTCCAACATGCTCAAACCTGCATTGGCAAGAGGCACGCTGCGCTGTGTGGGCGCGACCACTTTGAACGAATACCGCAAATATATTGAAAAAGATGCCGCGCTGGAAAGACGCTTTCAGCCGGTGCTGGTACGTGAACCCACGGTTGAGGACACTATTTCCATTCTCAGGGGTCTGAAAGAAAAATATGAAGTTCATCACGGCGTGAGAATCAAAGATTCTGCCATTGTTGCCGCGGCAACCCTTTCCCACCGCTATATTTCCGACCGCTTTCTGCCGGACAAAGCCATTGACTTAATTGACGAATGCGCGTCCAAACTCAGGATCGAGATTGACAGTATGCCCACCGAGATTGACGATATTCAGCGGAAACTGACTCAGTCTGAAATAGAAAGAGAAGCCCTGAGAAAAGAAACAGACTCGGTTTCAAAAGATCGGCTTGTGAAGCTCGAACAGGAAATCGGAAACATGAATGATGAAATCCGGGCTATGAAAGCGCATTGGCAGAATGAAAAAAATATGATTCAGACCATTGCCCGGATCAAAGAAGAACTGGAACATACCGGTATCGAAGAACAGCAGGCTGAACGTCAGGGCAATCTGGCCAAAGTCGCGGAACTCAGATACGGGAAAGCCATTGAACTGAGAAAACAGTTGGAAGAGGCAAACCGGAATCTTGCAAAACTTCAGGAAAACAGCAAGATGCTCAAAGAAGAGGTTGATGACGAGGATGTTGCCGAAGTCGTTTCCCGATGGACCGGAATTCCCGTGAGCAAGATGCTGGAAGGGGAACGTGAAAAGCTGGTTTTTATGGAAGATCGCATCGGAAAACGGGTGATCGGACAGAAAGAGGCGATTCTTGCGGTTTCCAATGCAGTGCGCCGCGCCCGGTCCGGCTTGCAGGATCCCAACCGTCCTATCGGCTCTTTTATCTTCATGGGTCCCACCGGTGTGGGCAAAACAGAGTTGGCAAAAGCTCTTGCGGAATTTATTTTTGACAGCGAACAGGCAATGATCCGCGTGGATATGTCGGAATACATGGAAAAACATGCGGTTTCACGGCTTATCGGCGCGCCTCCGGGATACGTGGGATATGAAGAAGGCGGATATTTGACCGAGGCAGTCCGGCGCAGACCATATTCGGTGGTTCTGTTCGATGAAATCGAAAAAGCCCATCCCGAAGTATTCAATGTGCTGCTTCAGATTCTCGATGACGGCCGCATGACCGACGGACACGGCAGAACCGTGGATTTCAAAAATACCATCATCATAATGACCTCAAATGTCGGGAGCCAGTGCATTCAGGAATTCGGGGAATCCGGGCGTGATGAAATGGAACAGCGCGTCACGGAAGCCCTGCGTTCCAGTTTCAAACCCGAATTTTTAAACCGGATTGACGAAATCATCATTTTCGAGAATCTGACCTCAGACCAGATCGCCGAAATTGTGGAAATTCAGGTGGAGCGGCTCAGGAAAAGGCTTACGGACAGAAACATTGCTCTTGTGCTTTCGGACAGTGCCAAATCTTTTCTTGCAGAAAGGGGATATGACCGCATATACGGCGCGCGTCCCTTGAAACGGGCGATCCAGAAATATATCGAAAATCCGCTGTCTTTGGAAATCCTGAAAGGAAAAATTCCTGACGGAACGCGGGTAGTCGCGGATGTTCGGAAAGACAGCATTGTTTTCAATACATAGTGCCGGGGACTGGGTACTGGGTGCCGGGTACTGGG
>DYRK01000398.1:2767-5675 GCA_020718785.1 Desulfatirhabdium butyrativorans
ACTGGGTGCCGGGTACTGGGAACGGGCTGCCGGGTTCCAAGTCCCCAGCACCCAGTCCCCAGTACCCAGTCCCCAGCCCCTCTCTTCATATCTTTTCTTCCAGAGTCCGAATAAACTCCCATAGCGATTCCGAATCCCGTGCTTTCCGGACAGTTTTCAGTACTTCCCGGTTTTTGCAGAGTCTGGCAATTCCTCCGAGAATCTGAAGATGCAGCGCGGTCTGATGTTCCGGAATCACGATTGTCAGAATAATATCCACCGGCAGACTGTCTATACTTTCAAAATCAAGCGGCTTTGACGGACGGATCAGCAGCACCGCCGCGTCTGTTGCCTCCGGGTGGGTGGAATGCGGAAATGCAATGCCGTCACCGATACCGGTACTCATGCTCTGTTCGCGCTGCCGCAGACCGTTGTAAAGTGCGTCACCGTCGTTTACAATGCGGTTTCGGACACAGGCATCTGCCGCAAAACGCAGTACTGCATCTTTGTCCGGCAACTTGGCATTTAAAAAAATGTTTTCGGGTCTGAGATTTTTCCAGATTTTCATGAGGCTTCCATCGTTTTACGGTAAAACGCCCAAGCTTAAAACAGATGCAAGTCGCTTTATGCCTGTACCGGCAAAAGAAAAAACGATTTGCAAAATCGTTTTACAGTAAAACGCCCGGGCTTAAAACAGACGCAAGCCGTTTTGTGTCAGTTTCAAACGATTTGCAAAATCGTTTTACGGTAAAACGCCCGGGCTTAAAACAGACGCAAGCCGTTTTGTGTCAGTTTCAAACGATTTGCAAAATCGTTTTACGGCTGCCGCCTTGAGGCGATCCTGATCCTTCTTTTCAAATCGGCAATCCGTTTTCTTATCTCATCTTTTTTATCAGGATAATTTTTTTCACAAAACAATGTGATTTCAGATATCACTGTATTCTGTTCCGAAAGCTCCGGATAGGATTTAAGCTGCAATGACTCAAAAGCAATGGGCTGATATGCCAGCTTGCTGTCAATGCTGAAAGCATATCCGTCAAGGGTTCCGCCTGTAATATGCTCTTTTCCCTGAGAGCGCGGACTGAACCTTCGGGCAAAGTCAAGCACACAGCAGGGCGATATGCCGGTATTGATGTTACAGATTTTTTTATTGATAAGCATTGCCATTTTCAGCAGCATCTTATAATAAACATCCGTGCAGTCCGAGTTATCGGGATAACCGTTTATATGTTCATAGCAGGCTTTCTGCAAAGCATTGTATGCCCATAGGACAATTTTGACGAACTCACCTTTTGCCGTAAATGCAAAGGGCATTTCTTCAGGAATAATCTTTTTGTCAGGCAGTCTGCTTTCCGCCATCAGGAACTCCGTCGGATTCACGCCTATCGCCTCATAAAAGTGTGAGACCGTATCCGCGTTTATCAGCAGCCAGTTCAGAAATCCTGCTCTTTCAGCCAGTTCGTCCTCTTTTTCCCGGAGCTTTATAAGATATGAGCCGAATATTTCTGTCATATCCTCCAGTTCCCTGCGGGAACCGAAAAAATTGTCAGCCACATCGCTCATTACCTCATCAACCATAGGTTCGCTGAAATCGTAATGCATGGTTTTCTCCTGTCCGTGAAAGCGTGATCCGGAGAGCAGGGACAGGCCCGGCGGCATGTCCCTGCTCCGTATCCGAATTCAGACAGTCGCTGATATGCCCTAAGATTTGATTCGGATTTGACAACTTTCAAAAAAAAGTTGTCAAATCTCCTTTCCGTGTACTCCGTATTATGCGGTAATATCCTGCCGTTAATTATCCACCGCTTCCTTGAGTGTCTTTCCGGGAATGAATTTGGGAACTTTTTTTGCCGCGATCTTCATCTCTTCGCCGGTCTGGGGATTCCTTCCTTTTCTTGCTTCTCTTTTTGCCACTTTGAATGTTCCGAATCCGACCAGAGCAACAGACTCTTCATTTTTCAATGCCTCGGTAATGGCGGAAAGCACACATTCCACCGCAGCCTGAGCATCTTTTTTGGAGGTTACCACCTTTGCCACTTCTTTGATCAAATCTCCTTTATTCATCTTTCACCTTCCTTATTTTTCAAAGTTAACGACCTGTTCAACTTTTTTTAATGCCTCAAACATTTTTTAGCCGGGTCAGAACCGGAAGGAAAAAAATCCGTTTTTATCAGGATTTTATCCGGGGTGCAGAAATACGGTTTTTGCACTTGCGGAACAGCCGGTCTGAAAAATCGGTCTGCGGCACGATTTCACCGGGTGTTCCCCTTTTTTTTGACCTCATTCGCCTTGATTTCTCTGCCGTTCACCTTGTCTCTCAGTTTGCCTGAGCATTTGAATGTGACAACCTTCCTTGCGGCAAGCATTAAATCTTCCCCGGTGGCAGGATTTCTGCCCCGTCTCTGTTTCTTTTTGTTTACCCTGAATTTTCCGAAACCGCTGACCAGAACATCATCTTCGCTTTCAAGTGTTCTCTTTATGATTTCCAAAAGCGCTTCGGCCACCTCGACGCTTTTCTTTTTCGAAAAGCGGAGTTCGTTATGAATGCTGTTTACGATCTGTGCTTTGGTGAGTGCCATTATATTTCCCTTTTTTCAGATTGTTAGTTTTTAAAAAGGTTACTTTATTTAGATTCAAGTTTCCCTGTTGTCAAGAAATTATGTGTTCTTCCGGCATTTTTAATTTCACACAGACCAATATAATCGCGGCATCGGATTTGACAACAGTAAAATCGGAAATAAAGTCGGAAAGTTAAATTTTTTTTCTCGTCCCCAAGCCCCGGCTTCCCTTGACGGGAGACGGCCCGAAGCCGGGGCTTCGGGCGCAGATGTGTTCCCAAGCCGGGGCTTGGGAACGAGGAAAAAGTGTGTTCCATCGTTCCCAAGCCCCGGCTTGGGAACGCACTTGCCGGGGAGGCTCCCCGGCTTCC
>DYRK01001118.1 GCA_020718785.1 Desulfatirhabdium butyrativorans
GAAGGGATAGCACCGGCAAAACAATCAGCAGCAGGAGTGCCTTCGGCGCCCAGTGTGCGTTCCAGTTTGCCTTTGTCGGTCACTTTCTCCACTACGTTCCGGTAATATTTTATTCTGCCGAATTTTTTCCTATCATCGTTACCCATATCCGTAAGGGTACCCACATCCGGAGCGCAGGCTTCATTATACGTTCTGTAATTTTGAAACCAGATCGTGCTATTGTCTCCGTCCGCAACCTTCTCGTCTTTAGCCCAATAAACGCCAGTGGTCAGGATGGTCATCTGGATGCCGACTTGTTTCTCCGGAATCAGGTTACAGGATTCGGGGCAGTCGCAAACATTGAAAACCAGTCTGCATTTTCTCCTGCCGATGCCTTTTCCGTCAGCGTCAATTTCATCCTGATTCGGGCAGTAGCCGTACTGATCATCATAGTCAAAGGGGCAGACTGCCGTCACACTGACCGCTCCCTGTTCGCCGGGGATGGTCGTGGGACAAGGCACATTCTGAAGCGCGCACTTCATACATGTATTGCATCCGGAACGGCCGTTTGCCAGTACCGTAATATCATGCTGATTAGTACCATCCGCTGCCATGGCAGCCGTAGCGCAGACAAGCATCGCTACGCTTAACGTCAAAACTCCCAGCACTTTCTTCATCTTAATCTCCTTAAAATTGATTTTCATTGAACAAACTTCCCAGCATACAAAAAACTTCTATTTGATTCTGACTTCTGTTCTTCACCTCCTCGCGTTAATTTTAAAACTCATAGCTGAGATAATGCTGGCTATTTATATTTTTTTTTGATCGCTGTCAAGTCTTTTTCAATATTTTTAACTTGGGATCAATTTTTTTAAATATCAATCTTATTGATCCTGCCTAAACATCAGCGATGAAGAATTAATAAACATATTTGATAAGAATGTCAAGATAAAAAACATGCCATAATAATTTATCGGATTACGCGGATTTTTTCTCGTTCCCAAGCCCCGGCTTGGGAACGCGTCCTCACTTTTCTCGTTCCCAAGCCCCGGCTTGGGAACGCGTCCCCACTTTTCTCGTTCCCAAGCCCCAGCTTGGGAACGCGTCTGCGTCCGAAGCCCCAGCTTCGGGCAGTCTCCCTCCCGTCACGGGAAGCCGGGGCTTCCCCGGCAAGTGCGTTCCCAAGCTGGGGCTTGGGAACGAGAGGCAGGGGGGATTTTTAATTGCCGCGGTTTAAAGCAT
>DYRK01000399.1 GCA_020718785.1 Desulfatirhabdium butyrativorans
TCGTGAGACCCGTCAGAGAGAGAATTACGGACGGTCTGTTTTTTATGTTTTCATAGCCCGTTTTTTCTCTTACTTCCGGATCCTGAGATTCCCAGTCCTTTTTGAAGTCATTTATAGCCTTTAAAGCATCCCCCGAACTTCTGTTTTCCAGAGAATGTTTGATGTTATCAATTTGTTGAAGATATAATGCATATTTAACTTTTATATCTTCAAGACCGAAAGCCGTATTCCCCCAGAAAAGAAGAATACAGCATAGCCATGATATAATTGAACATTTCTTTTTCATCAGTCTCTCCTTGCATTACAGAGTTTAACAGCGGTTTGGAAGATACGGAGAGGTTCAGTTCCCAAGCCGAAGCTTGGGAACCGGGGGCTGGAAGAAAGACTCCAACTTATGAGCTGATACGGCTTCGGATGAGTTTTATCCCGTTTTATTTCCTCTCCCGTGAGATTATCTTCAGCCCGTCTTTGATACCGACAGTAATTGTTTCCACTTCGCCGGTGCGGCCGAATTTTTTTCTGAGGATAATATTCGGAATACCGCCCGTACCCTCTTCCAATGCCAGCGTATGGTATTTTGTCCTCGGAACCTTCAGCTCGGAAGGTTCGTATATTCCCTGCTTGTTCTGACGATACAGCAAAACAATAGAAAATTCCATAGGTCCCTGACTAAGATCATTTGAACGAAAGAGTGCTGCCACAAAATCATGGGCAGAGGGTGATTTGGGAAAAGCAAAATTTCTAATGCCAAAATGTTTCAATATTTCAGGATAGTTTCGGACTTTCCCCTGGCACGAATTGACAAACAACGTAACAGTATCCCTGAAAAAATCATAGTCCAGCAAAGGCGAATAAAGCACTTTCTGTTCATTATCAAAAGAAAGCGCCTTCTTCAGAGAATCAGGAACCAGACTTTTCTTACCGGATTTGTAAAGCGCATGTGCTTCGAGGTACAAAGCTTTGGACATGAGGTTGTCCGTTTGTCTTCTCACTTCCGGTTTCCGGGATTCCCAGTCTGCTTTCAGCTGATTCAGAAGTGCCAGTGCCTCACCCGCGTTTCCGAGTTTCAAGGCTTGTTCTGCCTCATTGATGTTCTGAAGATACACCTTATATTTGCTTTTTATCATATCCTCGTCAGAACCGAACACTGCGGTTCCCGACATGAAAACAATGAGACACAGCAGTATCGCACAATATTTCATTTTCATTAATCCCTCCTTGCTTCCTGATTTGTTAAGATCGGCCATAAATATATGTCATCTGTCGGATGCATACTGTTCCGGCAGTGTTCCGCAGCTTGGAAGGGAGTAACGGTTACGCAAAGCCGGAGGTTGGGAACCGGGGACTCAAAGAAAGATTCCGATTCACAGCTAAGGACTGATCCCGGCTTGGATGAGTCTATTTCCTGTCCCGTGAGATTATTTTCAGCCCGTCTTGGATGCCGATGGTAATTGTTTCCATCTCGCCTGTACGAATTTTCTTTCTGAGAATAATGTTCGGACTGTCTCCGGTCTGATTTTCCAATGACAATGTGTGATATTTGGTCCATGGAATCTTCAATTCAGAGGCTTCATACAGACCCTGACTGTTCTTCCGATATAATAAGACGATAGAAAATTCCTCGTCTTCCCGAGAGAGCTCATTCGACCGGAAAAGCACCGCAACGAACCTGTCACCTGACAGAGATTCCGAAAAGGCGATATTTTTTCGACCGAAGTATTCGATTACCTCCGATTCTTCAGATATATCATGACATGAATTGACAAATGAAGAAACGACATTTTTAAACAGCGCATAGTCCTTCTGTAAAGGAGAGAAAATCAATTTCTGTTCTTTTTCAAAGGCAATAGCCCTTTTCAGGAAAGTGAGAACGGAATCTCTTTTGCCTGATTTGAAAAGGAAACATGTTTCAAGATACAAAATCTCGGACATAAGACGATTCGTTTTTTTCCTCACCACAGGCTTTTGAGATTCCCAATCCTTTTTCATCTGGCTCAAACTCCTCAGAACTCCAGCCGTGCTTTCAAGCTTCAGGGAACTTCTGATGCTGTCAATCTGCTGAAGATACAGTTTGTATTTGCTTTTTACAATATCCTCATCAGAAGCTGAAATTACATTCCCCCAGAAAAGAAAAAGACAACACAGCAGTACCAGATACCTAGTTTTCATCAGTCCCTCCTTGCCTCTTTGTTTGTCAAAATCGGCCACAGATATATATCCTCTGTTGTAGGATGCACACCGCCAAGATATGCTCTGTGTACCCTATCAAGATAACCCATTGTACCTCCGCCGTTAAATCTCTCTACAGCGGTATCCCAATCGCACCAGCCATCCGGAACATATGGAGGCTCAGGACTGGAATTTTCAGAAATTATCTGAGCTTTGTGATACAGCCAGCATGTTCCCCAATATATGTCCGCCACGGCTCGGGGATAATTCAGAGGACGAGTTGAGTTGTTAGGAATGTCCACCTCACGCTCCTGATGGCCCGGCTCATAATGGAGTTTGTCAAGAGTGTGGTCGCCAGGATTTCCTATTTGCATAATATCATCGGAAAGCAGCCCCAAATTACTTTCTGTCATACCCATCGCCTTTAATAAATCAGGATCAACAGCATGCTGATAAAAGTTTCCCCAATCTTCCGCTGCCTCAATAAACTCATCATCATACTGATTATAATCATGTTGCTGAGGCGTAGCGTATTGTCTTATATAGCTCAGTACGTTTATCTCACCGGTTTCACCCGTGAGCGGTTCGTCTTCGGAATCCGTTACTTCCGTCACTCTTATTCTGACCTTCTGAGGAGCTTTATTGACAACCGCTTTGAAACATTTGCTTCCGTTATCTTCCGGCTGAAATGTATATCCGGTGACGCCGGTCATAACGGTTCCCTCATTATCGGTATATCCGAAATCGTACATCTGCACATTTTCTCTTGTTTTCAGATTCTCTGTCAGCTCTCCCTGAGACAGCTCGATACTGAAGGTTTTTCCGGAAGTTTCTTCGGGAGGATACACACTGACAGTAAAATCAAATATCCGGTCACGAAAAACTTCTGCCGGCGATATTATCGTAACAGGTTCATGAATCAGAAACGTATGAACCCGGCTGCCGCCAGAGTCAGCAACATAACCGGTTCTTCTGTTTATGTCAACACTTCCCGCGCCCGGAAGCCCGGACACCTTCCCCAGAATTCTGTCATCCTTCCCGTCCCGGTCCTCATCGAAGTACACGTCGGCATCCCAGTCGGCAATCTCTTCCGCAGGTTTGGAAACATCGGCAATGTAAACATCTCTGAATGTGCCGATGTACGCAAGCCGGTCATAAGGGCTGACCCGGACGGACTTCGGGAAATCGCTGCCGAACGCTTTTCCGAACCTGATCCCCGAAAGGATATTTTTATCCGCTACATCGACAATGTACAGTATCCTGTTCTGCCCCAGCACAAAAGCCAGGTCCCTGTGTTCGTCCGGTGTGACGGGAAAGTCCGGCACAGCATGGATATCCCTTGCGGGAATATTCATATGAAAGATTTCGGTCAGACCGGGTTCCAGCCATCTGAGACTGCGAATATCTCCGGCAAGTACCACATCTCCGGCTGTTTCCACGGTCACAGGAGCGGGACAGTCGGAACCGAAGGTGAATGTCCCTCTGACTATGTTTTCCTGCCCCTCCGTCAGCCGCCTGATGCCGTCGGATATTCTCACCGCCTGAATTCCGATCCCCATGGCGGCGACATAGACATTGTCGTTCTGATACAGAGCAGCCCGCACCGGGATTCCCGAATAAGGCGGCACCCCCATAGGAACAAAGCCGTTATTCAGAGAAGCGGCATCAGCCCCGAGAAGAACGGATCCGATTCTTTCAAGCGTACTGTTGCCGACTTTCAATACTGCGACCTCGCTGAAACTGTCCAGTCCGCCGCTGACCGCGATCACCGCAGGACCGCTGAGACCGAAGTCAGGCAGGCTGATTTTTCCGGCGGCACGCACACCGAGGGTATTTCCTGCGATAACATATTCCGCAAGTTTTTTCGGAGCCTTCGGGTCGCTTACATCGGCAAGGACAACGCCGTGCCTGTTCCGATCCTCCGCTCCGGTCTTTCCGTCGGCAACCGCGACCCGGGTTCCGTCCAGAACACTTATGTGAGAAGGATTGTCAACGCTGAAGGATCCGAGTGTTTTCGGATCGGAGGTTCTGAAATGCCACACCTCGGGCGATAATACCCGGCCGGCATCAAAGAGGTTGGAAACTCCTTCAAGCCGGACCGTGTATTCTGTATTGTATTTCAGACGCCGGACCGGTTTGAAAATGAAACCGCGTACCGTGCCTTCCGATTCAAATTCCTCAGTTTCTGTGCTGACCGGCATATTTCTATCATCCAGCAGTTCAAATCTTCCGGGGGAAACCTGTCTGTCGAATACGACTGTGATCTCTGTGCCGATGCCGGCATTTTCAGCTTTGTCAGGAGGATAACTGCTCAGGATGCCGACCGGACCTTCGTCTCCGGGAGCCGGAAATACGAGATTCCGAATACCCCCTGCGGTATTCAGAGTACCGTAGTCCCGCGTGGCGATCTCATCGCCGTCTGAACTGTACATGCTCAGGATGAACGCCTGATCTTTCGGAACCACGAATATCGGAGAGACTGTCGCCTCATTTGCATAAGCTGCCAGTTCTAATTGCATGGTAAAGGGAGCCGATAAGAAGAAGTACGCAGGAGAAGCGCTTCCCATAAAAAATCTCATAGAGATATTTGCCATAAAAAATTCCATCGGAACTTCCGGTGCCCCCATCCAGAATCTGCCTCTTGCACGGGCACCCGGAAACGGCGGCGATGCTGTTTCAATACGGCCGTTCTTTGCCCGTGCGATGTTGTTCAGGCTGAACTGCGGCTCTCCGAAGACTTCGATCTCCTCAAAAACCAGTATCTGACTTTCCGGAGTCAGATCACTGTCCGAAGAAAGCGGAACCGAAAGTTTCATTTCTTTTTCGGCAACGGCATCCGTTATAATCTCAATGCCGCCCAGAAAAGTAATGATATCCGGAACAGGTCTGTTCAGATCGGTTTCCGAAAAACTGTCAAGTCTGATAAAAGTCCCGTCCGGCACCGCACCCGCAGGCACGGCCGCACGGATGCCGCCGGGACCTGTGACCGTGCCGCCTTCAGCGCCGATCACCGTGGTTCCGCCCGGATTCCTGAACGGAGCGGAAAATGTCACGGTCTTTCCCGAAGGTTCCGTGACGGTCACTTCCGCTGCATCCGCTATTCCCGCAGGCAGCGAAAGGGAAAGACCGCCGGTGCTGTCCGCAGTTCCCGAAACTTCGGCGCCGGCTGTCAGGTTTCTTGCTGTTATCACGGTTCCCGGCAGGACAGTGCCCGGCGGAACAAAGACAGTGCCTGTGCCGCTGTCGGGAATGCTCAGGCTGATTTTCCTGAATCTCGGGAAAAAGCTGTAAGAAAGTCTGTTGTCTGTCTCATCCGCTTCGGAGATACTGCCGGCGCCTTTGCCGTCATCGTCTGCGGCGATATGCGGATGCCCTGTCCGGGGTTCTCCCGGCGGAAAAAAATATCCTCATATTCCCCCGGATGCAGCACAGCCGGGGTTCCGGATTGCGGAACAGGACATTGAGCTGCTCCGCAGATACGGATATCCGAAGGA
>DYRK01001119.1 GCA_020718785.1 Desulfatirhabdium butyrativorans
GCCGGAAACTCCCGGCTCTCTAAAGATAATTCTTATTTCCGAAAATGTCTATTGCCGATACCGTAAGCTTTCTGACCCGGACCATGTCGGAAATTTCTCAGTCCGGCGCGCAGACTCGGAACATTATCAAAACGATCAATGAAATTTCTTTTCAGACCAATCTGCTGGCTTTGAACGCCGCGATTGAAGCTGCTCATGCCGGAAAAGCCGGAGCCGGTTTTGCGGTAGTCGCAGACGAGGTGCGGAACCTTGCGCTCCGGTCTGCGGATGCTGCAAAACAGGCCGCGGCGCTGATTGAAAATACGATAGTCAAAGTAAAGGAAGGCTCTGATTTGGTCTCGGCTGTCAGCGAAACTTTTGCGAAAATAGGAAAAAATTCCGCAAGCGCGGGCGAGAGCGTCGGCGAGGTGGCATTCAGCTCGGGCGAACAGGCGCGGGGAATCAGTCAGATAAATAAGACGATGACAGAAATGGGTAATCTGGTTCGGCATAATTCCGCGCTCAGTGAAAATTTATACACGATATCGGAAAACATGAAAGAAGAAGGGATTCACCTGAATCAGATGGTTGAGGAACTGGCAGTCATGGCAGGTGTGAAAGTATTCTGAACCCTGATTTTCAGGATTAAAGGATTGGCAGGATTTGTGTCAGGCCTTCCGACTTTTCCTCGTTCCCAAGCCAGGGCTTGGGAACGAGGAAAAGCTTGCGGCTGACCGGCAATCATGCAAATCCTTTAATCAGGCGAATCAGGGTGCAGACAGGATGAAAACTCTTTTTCAAAAAGTTTATCGCTTTCAGCTTCGATTTTTTTATGAACACGCCGGAAATGTTCCATAAAATGCTCTGCCTGCGGCGTGAGCTTTGACCCGCCGCCTGATGAGCCTCCCACATTTCTGACCAGCAGTCGAATACCGAGGCGTTCTTCGGTGGCTTTGATTCTGCACCAGATCGCGCGGTAGCTCATTCCGAGTTCCTGAGCCGCAGCCCGGATAGAACCGTGCTGCCGGATGGCTTCCAGCATTCTGAGCCTGCCCAGACCGAATATCACATTTCCCGCTTCATCTTCGATCCAAAGCTTTGACCGGATATGACATCTCGCTTTCTCTGACATAATTTCGGATTATCATAAATCAGCCGGATACACAAGCTGCAAATTCTTTATATCAATGTTGACACAACGGTTCGGATATGGTATCAGCATCCCTTTATTATGAAAAT
>DYRK01001120.1 GCA_020718785.1 Desulfatirhabdium butyrativorans
AGGGGCGTTATTACTGTAAAACGATTTTCCAAATCGTTTTTTCAATAAAATCAGCATATTGTAATTTTTTGTCCGGTAGTATGAAAACGGCTTGCGTCTGTTTTAAGCAGGGGCATTTTACTGTAAAACGATTTTCCAAAAAACGCCCAAGCTTAAAATAGACGCAAATCGTTTTTTTTAATAAAGAGGATTTTGAAACCTATTGAAAATATTCCGATCTGTTTCTGTCATTCCGAACAGAGTGAGGAATCTGAAAAGATTTCTCGCTTTGCCCGGAATAACAGAGAGGCAATTTAACGATCTTTCCACTCCGGTTTGCGCTTTTCTATAAACGCTTTCATGCCTTCCTGAGCATCCTCAGCCAATGCGTTGAGTACCATGATTTCCTGAGCATAATCATACGCGGCTCCTTCGCTCAGGTCTGTCTGCTTATAAAATGCCCGTTTTCCGAATGCCAGCGTAAACAGACTGCTTTGAGCCAATTGATTTGCCCAGGCTTGGGTTTCTTCGGCAAGTTTGTCCGGCTCCGTCACCTTGTTGACTAATCCGAATTCCAATGCCTCCTGTGCAGACACAAATCGTCCCGTGAGCAGCATTTCCAATGCCCGGCGTCTGCCGATCACACGGGACAGGGGAATCATGGGCGTCGAGCAGAAAAGTCCGATTTTGACGCCCGGCGTGGCAAAAGTTGCCCCGCTTTCGGCAATGGCAAGATCGCAGGACGCCACCAACTGGCAGCCCGCTGCTGTGGCAATGCCGTGAACTCTTGCAATCACCGGCTGAGGCATTTGGTGAAGGGTCTGCATCATGCGGGAACATACCGAAAAAATCTTGCGGAAATGGTGGATGTCATAATCTCCTGCCATTTCCTTTATGTTATGCCCTGCACAGAATGCGGGACCCTCGGCTTTTATCACCAGAACCCGAACCTCCGGGTCCTCGGCAATCATATCCAATTTTTTCTGCATGTCTTCCATAAGATCAAGGGAAAGGGCGTTGCGCTGTTTGGGCCGGTTCAAGGTGAGCCAGCCCACTGACTCTTTTTTTTCAAATATCACAGGCTGTTCCATTAAAAAAATCTCCTTTTGTCGTTTTTTCGTAGGGACATGTCGGCGACATGCCCTACGAAGCTACCGACCATTATGATTTATAAGATTCGGTGGGGTCAGACATTTCTGTCTGACCTTTATCATGAACAGGCAGAAATGCCTGTTCTG
>DYRK01001121.1 GCA_020718785.1 Desulfatirhabdium butyrativorans
ATGTTCAGCGGGCGCGGGCTGTTTCGCGCTCCGCTGCAACTGATGGTTAGGAATTATGTTATATAATTCTTTATCCGCGCACAGAAATCCTAACCGGTTATCGCCAATGTTTCACGGTCTCAGTCCGGCAAGTACCTGTAACATACGGACAATATCCTCAAGTCCGATCCTGCCGTCTCCGTTTGCATCCCATTTAAGTTGTTCAGTTTTCACAGCCTGATCCGACTGCGCTTGGGTAACTAACTGATAATCAGCCGGATTCGCTTTCACCAGATTGATTCCATCCTGTTTGGCAGCGTCAATCTGCGTCTGACTGAACAAACTACAACCCGCCGGATTATCTTTGCAGGATTGAATCCCAGCCAGTTTAGCCGCGTCCAATTGCGCTTGGGTATAACACGGATTATAAAGTTGCTGGATTTCGGTTTCGGTGATGGCGCGGTTGTAAATTGCAATGTCATCAATCACACCATAAAATTTTTCTCCATCAGGATCTGCCCCTGACGGATGTGCCATACCAATCCTGAGAGTCAGATTGTTCACATTCATAGAAGAGCTTCCCTGATCTCCGGAACCATCATGAACACCATCCAAATAGAAGTTTGAGATGCCATTTGAAAAGACCACTACCAAATGGTGCCATTCATTGAGGGAATATACCGTATTTGCAGAGATACTGTTTATCCCCGTCAGTCTCATCCTATGTCCGGTCTTACCGTCATATGTATCGAAATTATAACCATCAGGGAAATTGGCAGTCGTTTTATCAACAATCCTATATCCGAGAATTGTTGCGCCATACTGCTTGATCCAGACGGATATGGTGAAAGCATTTGTGAGATGAAGCACATTGCTGTCTTGCACTTCTATATAATTACCGATTCCGTCAAAGCTGTATGCACTGTTCGGAGTCCCAGATCTGTCCGCAGTCAGTGTAGCTCCGTTGACAGTTCCGTTATTCCCATTCCCGCTTTCATCATTCGCATTGCCGTTAAACGGATAACAGGCGACCAAGCCGTTTCTGACAATATCACAACTACCTGCGTGAGCAGTGGAAATCGCTATGACAAACAAAATAAAAGCACTTGCCAGCATAGCTTTTGCCATTGCCAGACTGCCGAAATGTTTTTGCCAGCTTTTCAGAATCATTTTATAACCTCCTAACACAGAGTTCAGTTGCGTAAGTCAACTGCAACTGAGGGTTAGGACTTCGGTA
>DYRK01000030.1 GCA_020718785.1 Desulfatirhabdium butyrativorans
CGATTACGATCACAGCCCTGCTCATAACACTGGTGCTTCTTTTTTCCTTCAAGGGAGAAGTGATAGTATCCAATCCGTTAAGCATTCTGTGGATTGCCGTTCCGCTGTTTATCCAGACCGTGCTGATCTTCTGGATAGGTTACGGAGCCGCAAAACTGCTCAATCTGAATTATGAGGACGCGGCGCCCTCGGCTATGGTCGGAGCCTCGAATCATTTCGAGGTAGCCATTGCAACCGCTACTATGCTCTTCGGGCTGTCTTCAGGCGCGGCATTGGCAACCGTGGTGGGCGTGCTGATCGAAGTGCCGGTAATGCTGATGCTGGTCAAAATCTGTCTGAAAACAAAACATTGGTTTGCAAACTCATGAACATGACAAGACCGTCTGAACCGGAACATATCATCAGGGCGGTTGCGGATTGTCTGCGCGGACTGTGACACATGCAGATATCTCAAGGAAAGCGGAGAAAGTATCTCTTCCGGTGAACTCAGAGAACTGATTGACTTATTAACCGATGTTACGCAGCCGGACGTAAATCAGGCGTCCCGCTGTCATTCCTGCGGAAGCAGGAATGACAGGTGCGTAACATGAGTTATTAAGACGGAAAAGGAGATATTAATGTCTTCTCAGAAACAGAAAGACGGCTTTCACGATTCAGCGGCAGACCATGGTATCTGCACTCAGCATGAAGGAGATAAACATTCTCATGACTCTTGCTGCAATCATCACCATGCCGGCATTAAAGACAGAGAAGGTTCCCGTCTGCTGCTGACGCTTGTTCTCAATCTGATCATACCTGTGGTTCAGGTCATAGGCGGATTATATGCACACAGCGTCGCGCTTATTTCTGATGCAACGCATAATTTCAGCGACTTCACTGCAATCCTGATCGCATATTTTGCCTATCGTATCAGCCAGAAAGGGGCTTCGTTTTATAATACTTTCGGCTACAGACGCTCCGAAGTCATGGCTGCAATGCTCAATGTCCTTATCCTGACCGGAGTTGCAGGTTTCATTGTTTATGAAGCCCTCCGTCGTTTTTCAAATCCCGAAACCGTTTCGGGAAAATGGGTTTTATGGATTGCCGGCGTCGGTATTCTGGGAAACGGTCTGTCTGCATGGCTTCTTCATAAAGACGCGGGACACAGCCTCAATGCCCGAAGTGCTTTTCTTCACATGATGGGAGATATGATGACATCCGTTGCCGTATTTGTCAGCGGCATAGTATTGCTGTTCAAGCCGTGGTACTGGCTTGATCCGGCTCTGTCCATACTCATTGTTCTGTTTATTTTGAAAAACTGCTGGTCTGTTATGAAAGAAGCAGCGCCGATTCTGATGAATGCCACGCCGAAAAATATCAATATCGCAGACATCGGAAAATCACTGGAAGATATTCCCGAAATCTGCGGCGTCCACTATTTGCACGCCTGGAATGTCAGTTCTGAAAGTATTGCTTTTTCCGCGCATATAGTAGTTGAGGATCAGCTTCTGAGTCAAACGGAAGTTCTGGCGGAAACCATCCGGCACAGGCTGCTGGAGAAATTCGGTATAAATCACGTCGTATTGCAGTTCGAAACCGCAACATGCGGAAAGGGCGGTCTTCTCTGTGAAATGTCCTGCGGCGGAACAAAAAAATAGATTTTTTTTGCAAATCAGGACTTGACAGACTTTAGCCGCCGAACTATATTGCCGATTGACAATATATTATATGAATCACCGTCTGAATATTCGGACTATCGGCATGTTGTAAATAGAAATACGGGAATGATGAGTGAAAGGAGATAAAATGAAAGAAGGGACAAAACTTCTGATTCTGGCAGCGGTTTACGCGGTCTGCTATTTCGTACCCTGGGATGATCCGCTTATCCGCAGATCCGGTCTGGAAGCCTTTATGATGCTCAGGGAATACGCCCGTGAGCATGTGCTGACCTGCCTTGTACCCGCATTTTTCATCGCAGGAGCAATTTCTGTTTTTGTTTCTCAGGCATCGGTGCTGAAATATTTCGGAGCGCAGGCCAAAAAAGTTCTGGCATATTCGGTGGCTTCCATTTCCGGGACGGTTCTGGCAGTCTGCTCGTGTACTGTACTGCCGCTTTTTGCGGGAATATATACACGCGGCGCGGGCATAGGACCTGCAACCGCATTTCTGTACTCGGGACCTGCCATCAATGTGCTGGCAATTACGCTCACCGCAAAGATATTGGGATGGAAATTGGGACTGGCGCGGGCAATCGGCGCAGTTCTATTCGCCATTGTCACGGGTCTGCTCATGGCTTTTATTTTCCGCAAAGACGATGCGGCCCGGACAAGCGGTCAAATCTATGTGCCGGATGATGAAGGCAAATCTCGGACGCTCTTGCAGGATTCGCTGTATCTGCTGACCATGGTGCTGATTCTGGTCTTTGCGGCTTTTGCCAGACCTGCCGAAGGTTCATCTGGGCTTTGGCCCATGATTTTTGCCGCAAAATGGTATATCACTGTTTTGCTGCTCATCACTCTTGCGTTTATGCTCAAAGCATGGTTTACGAAAGAGGAACATCTCAGTTGGGTGGAGGCAACATGGGGATTTATGAAGCAGATTTTTCCGCTTCTGGGTGCAGGAGTTTTAGTGGCCGGTTTTACGCTGGGAAGACCCGGACATCCTGCGCTGATTCCCGAACATTATATTGCTCACTTGGTGGGCGGAAATTCGCTGGAAGCCAATCTTTTCGCGGCAGTTGCCGGCGCGCTGATGTATTTTGCCACGCTGACCGAAGTCCCGATTCTTCAGGGGCTTATCGGTTCAGGCATGGGCGACGGACCCGCTCTTGCGCTGCTGCTCGCGGGTCCTGCTTTGTCTCTGCCGAATATGCTGGTGATTGCCGGCGTTATGGGAGTGAAAAAAACTTTTGCATTTTGCAGTATTATTGTCGTGCTGTCAACCATTGCAGGCATGTGCTACGGCTGGATCGTGGGATGAGCATTATTTGAGCAATAAGTCAGGCAATAAAAAAGGAGATAAAAAATGGATATCAAAGTATTGGGACCCGGATGTGCAAAATGCAAACAAACGGAAACACTGGTCAGAGAAGCAGTTGCCGAAACCGGCGCGGATGCTCAGATCGAAAAAGTAACCGATGTGATGAAAATTGCCGGTTACGGCGTGTTCGGAACCCCGGCGGTGATTGTGGACGGTCAGGTGAAATGCGTGGGCAAAGTTCCGAAAAAAGAAGATATTAAGGCATGGCTCGGTAAATAAGCGCAGATTTCCGGAAATCGTATTTCACTGCCTCATTGCTCGAAGAGAGTATGATCTCCCTTGTGAAAAGCGATTTCCGAAAATCAGCAGATCGAAAAGTTTCAATCCGGAGTGCAAAAACAGAGCGAAGCGCTTTTTTGCACCCTGCAATCCGGAGTGCAAAAATAGAGCGAAGCGATTTTTTGCACCCTGCCGGACTGTCTGAATATATGCAAAAAACCGCTGCGCTCTATTAGGCAAAAATCGGGAAAGACTGTCTTGAAAAAGGAGAAGTGTGAATGAAAAAACAGATAGGGATTTTGGTATGTCTTTTTTTGTCTCTTAGTTGTGTTCCGTCTGCGATTGCCGAATCGGAGCCGCCTCAGGCGCCGACCCAAGGCATGGTTACGATGGTGGATATCGGCGCAAAAAAATGTATTCCCTGCAAAATGATGGCTCCGATTATGGAAGAACTGGAAAAGGAGTACAAGGGAAAAGCTTCGATTCTGTTTATTGATGTGTGGGAAAATCCGAACGAAGCTCCGAAATACGGTATCCGGACCATTCCCACACAGATTTTTTATGACAAAGACGGCAAGGAAGTGTTCCGGCATGTCGGTTTTATGGATAAAAAAAGCATCGTGGCCATGCTGGAAAAACTGGGTGTGGCAAAGGAGGCTGTAAGATAATGAAAATCATGCTGATCGTTCTGCTGCTAAATCTCTGTTTTCTCCCTTTGAATACTTTCGGCGGAGGATGTGGATGCAGTGCAAAGAAAGCCGAAAATGCTATTGAAAAGAAAAAAGAGATGATGATCAGAAGCAAATGCACGGAAGGAAACTGCATCAACGGCAAGGGTCTGATGATTACGGAAGACGGCACAAAATACGAAGGTTCGTTCAAAGCCGGACTTCCGGACGGAGAAGGCGTTTTTACCGATCCGGTAATGCCCCGATCCGCAGAAGGAATCTATGACTACAGCCGTGTCGAAATTTATAAGGGACAGGTGCAGGCCGGTCTGAAGCAGGGAAAGGGCACATTTACCTTTTCCGAAGGTTCTCAATATGTCGGCGCTTTTGACAAAGACAAAATGAACGGAAAAGGCATTCTCACGAATGCCGACGGTCTTGTCTATGAAGGGACTTTCGAGAACGGCAGACCTCAGGGAGAAGGAACCGTAACTTTCCCTGACGGAAGAAAATACGTCGGACAGGTGGCTCGTAATTCTATAAACGGACAGGGAACCATGACCTTTCCCGACGGCAAAAAATATGTCGGCGAATTTCAGATGAATAAGATTCAGGGACAGGGCATTATGACTTATCCTGACGGTAAAAAAGAAGAAGGGCAGTTTGAAAACGACAAGTTTGTAGGCAAGAGCATATCCAAAGCCGAAGGCGGCAGGATGTAAGACGAAAATCTCTGATCCGATCATCGGGTTATAAGAAATCCGATGATCGGATTTTATTTGCAGGGAGGAAAAAGAAATGTTGGAACAGATATTTCTGACAGTAAACGAATGGATGAGCGGCGGCGTGATGATAGCGGCGGTCGGCTGTTTTGTATGGGGGATGATCAGCGTGGTGTTCAGCCCCTGTCATCTGGCTTCGATCCCGCTGATTGTGAGTTATGTCGCGGGGCAGCAGCAGACCCTTGAGACAAAACAGGCGGCAAAATACGCTGTTGCCTTTACGGTCGGGCTTTTTATCACCATTGCGCTGGTCGGCATTGTCTGCTCGCTGCTCGGCAGAATGCTGGGAGAAGTCGGTCCCTACTGGACTATCGCAGTCGGAGCCATTCTGCTCTGGGTTTCGTTAGATATGCTCGGCGTGAGTGCGTGTTCCATGTCCGGGAGCGCTCTGCACCGCCTGAAACTAAAAGGGCTGCCGGGAGCCTTTGTTCTCGGACTTGCCTACGGAATTCTTTCGGGATCCTGCACCTTCGGATTTATTGCGCCGATACTTGCATTTATTACGATTCAGCAGAAAATCGCCGTCGGTATTTTTTATATTGTACTTTTCGGTATCGGGCATTGCATTCCTATTGCCGTGGCAGGCAGTTCCGCAGCCCTTGTGAAACGAATACTTGAAAACGGAAAATTTCAGCAGGGCGGCTTATGGTTCCGCAAAGCCGCGGGGGTTGCCATCGGTATGTTCGCTGTTTACTTCATCGTGAGTCCTTTTGTGGGCGCATAACACCTGACTGCATTATTTTGGGTGGGGGCAGGCCGCCGGCCTGCCCTACAGTTCGGATTCTTTGTCCCGGAGGATTATATGAAAAAAATAAGTCAGATTTTTGTAATTTTTATTGCATGTTTACTGTCAGCGTCTGTATATGCCGATGAATTGAAAAGCATTTCATTTGATGACTATCTGAAGAAATTTGACAATAAAGAACGCAGGGAGATGAAGATCAGGATTCCCGAACTGCTTGATCTTCATAAAGAAAATAAGGTTCAGATGATTGACATCCGCACTTTGGAGGAATACGAGGAATATCATCTGAATTTTATGAGGCATATTCCGATAGATGAACTTCCGAATCGGATCGGCGAACTTGATAAAAACAAGATTATCGTCACGGTCTGCACCAATTACGACAGAGCCGAAATGGTAAGAATCTATCTGACATTGAAAGGTTTCCGTTCAAAATATCTCGTGGACGGCATCATCGGTCTCAGCGAATACCTGAGACGCGGGTACGGGCAATATACAAATGAATGTGCAGGTGATTGAAAAAGACGGAAAGCCTGAATGGGCTGTTATCCCTTATGAAAAATATATCAATCTGATTCAAGATTCCGAAATGCTTCAGGACATCCGAGATTATGATTTTCATAAATCGGTGATTGAAAAGGGGGAAGAACTTGTACCGGGCGAAATTACATTTGCCATAATGGACGGCGCAAATCCGGTCAACGTCTGGCGTAAGCACCGAAAACTGACATTATCTCAATTAGCGGAAGCATCCGGCATAACTATCAGTAAATTGGACAAAATAGAAACAGGCAAATACATCCCTGCGGCCGATGAACTGAAGTCCATAGCTGAGACACTGAATCTTGATCCGGATGATGTGATTGATTAATTTAAAAAATAACAGACAGTTAACAGAGAAACCGGGAAAAGGGGCTTTGGGAACGAGAATTTCCGTTTTGATCGGAGATATATTATGAAAAATAAAGATTTTCTTTGCCGTACAACTTATCAGAGCGTTGGGGTGATTTTCATTTCAGCAGCTGTCGCACTGTGCATCAATGCTGTCCGCTCTGACGGGCTGCCGCTGATCGGCGACTGGTCAACTGCCTCTCAACTGACGCTCGATACGGGCGAAAATATCGAAATTTCCGTTCAGGATGCCAGACAGCTCTGCCTTGAAGATAAAGCGATAATTATTGATGCACGTTCACCGGAAGATTATCAGACCGGACATATTGACGGTGCTGTTAATCTGCCCTGGGTTTCTTTTGATGAATATTTTCAAAACATAGCGGAAACACTGCCGGAAGATAAAACCCTCATCACCTACTGCGACGGAGAAACCTGCAATCTGAGCAAGGAACTGGCAAAGATGCTGATTGATTTGGGGTTTAAAGATGTGAAGGTTCTTGTAAACGGCTGGTCTGTCTGGGTGCAGAACAATTTTCCGACAACAAAAGAAACAGGAGCAGAGAACCATTGAAAATTAAAAAGAAAATTATTCTCGGAATGCGAATTGCCATGGGAATGAATTTTGTCTATGCCAGCATAGACAAAATTCTTCATCCTGCGGCATTTGCGGAAGCAATATTCAATTATCAGATTCTTCCGAATCAACTGATTAACATAACAGCAATTATCCTGCCGTGTCTTGAACTTTGCGCTGGAATCTGTCTGATCATCGGAAAATGGGTACCTGGTTCGCTCTTTATCATCAATTTTCTGCTGCTGATTTTTTTATGTGCGCTGGCTTTCAATCTGGCACGCGGTCTGAATATCCATTGCGGTTGTTTCAGTACAAGCGTTCAAACCATTGAGGGGAGTTCGATGGTCTGGACAGTGCTGAGGGGCTGCATTTTCTTTGCCGCCGCAGTTTTTCTGCTTTTCAACTGCTATTCGGAACATCTGCGTTCTTTGCGAGAAAATTGCGTTAAGCCGGAAATCAGAGTTCAGACAGCATCCTTGAAGTAATTCCCGCGAAGGCTTTCGCAAAGGCGCAAAGCCCGCAGAGAAGAACCGGCAGATATCTTTCAAATCTTTGCGCTCTTTGCGAGAATTTTTTTTATTTCCGACAGAGTCTGTTATTCAGGAGAACAGCCAATGACTTTAAAACAGGTACATATCGAAATGAATATGTCTCAGGTGCAGCAGGTGTTAAACCATTTCTTTAGATGATGATGCCGAAAAAGCACTTGAATTTATCAAGGAAAATCTTTTGAAACAGGTGCAGAAAGCTCTTAGGCGGCATTGAGTGCCGGTTTTCGAGGCCTGTTACGGTCCCGGTCAGAACTCACAGTTCAGCAGATAATTAAAGGAGATATAATTATGCCGGAGAAAATATTGTCCATTACAGAAGAAGAATTTATGCGGATGAAGAGCGTTATTATGGATCAGGACAAAGATGACGCTTTCCGTCTGATAAAGGAGTTTGTCAAGCGGCTGGAGATTCAGCAGCACAAGGGGATGAAATCCCATTTGGATCATTGAAAGGAATATTTCTCAAATGAATAATGTATCTGTAGAAGCGCATCATCACCATTCTGTTAAACACCCTGCTTTTGCAAAAATAATACACTTTTTCAAGTGGTGGCTCGGACTTACGGGGCTGATTGCCGCCACGTCGGTTTGTCCGTTCTGCGGACAGCCCGGCTGTCCTGTGGGAGTCGGAGCGGCGACTACAATCGGCGGCATTCTTTCGCTTTTCATGCAGGACTGGAAAGAGCCGTTCAGACGGCTGTATCGCCGCTTCAGCAAAAAGGATGTCAGGCAATAATGAAAATTTACAGGATATTGGCAATTTTTCTTATTTTGAGCCGATGCTCAGGCGCTCTCTTTGCAGATACAGATATAAAGAGCAATGCGCCCCTGACATTGCAGCAGTGTATTGAAACTGCTTTGGAAAATAATCCTGAAGCTGCCGCAAGCCGGTGGGATGCTACAGCCGCGGGTTTCCGGTATGATCAGGCAAAAGCGGGACTGATGCCGTCAATGAACATCGAAGCCGGACACAGCCGTTTTCTTGATCAGCAGCGGCTGGTTGCAGCCCGTTATAACGGAGAACCCGGCGAGTTTGACCGGGATATGTTCCGGGGAGACCTGATTATCAGAATGCAGATCTTCACAGGAGGACGGATTGAAAATGAAATTAAAGCAGCGGATCTGCTCCGCAAAGCAGAAGAAAATAAACTTGCCAGAACCCTTGATGAGATTGTTCTGAATGTGTCTGCAATATTTTACAGTATGCTTGGGCAGGACAAAGTTATAGAATCGCTGGGATTTTCCATAAATGTTCTCGAAGAGCATCTCAAACAGGTATCCCAACTGCTTTCAGCGCAGAAAGCGAGCCGTCTGGATTATCTGAGAACAGAAGTCCGGCTTGCGGATTTACGGCAGAATCTTGTCAAAGAGAAAAATATATCGGCGGTTCAGAAGCGGATTTTGGTAAATTTAATGGGAACAGAACAGGATTTTAAAAATCTTTCTGTCAGCGGCAGACTGATATTTGAACCCGTGCAGCTTCAGGCTGAACCTCTTATTAGCCAGGCGTTTGACACGCGCAGCGATTATCTTGGCGCAAAAGCCAAAGCAGAAGCTCAGGTTCGGAAAATAGCGGCTGCAAAGTCCGCATATCTGCCTCAGGTAAGTATTCAGGGAAGTTACGGGCTTAGGGCAGATATGGACGGAGACCTTGAAGATGTGGGATCATTGGGAATCACGGCAACAATTCCGATATTTGACAAAAAAAACGATCCGAAAATCAGTGAAGAGGAAGCGGTTCTTTCTGCTGCCCGTGAAAGACTCAGAAAACTGGAATTGCAGATTCGTCAGGATATTGAAACTGCCATATTGGATATTGGTTCCGGTGCTGAACGGATTAAAGCCATTGAAAAAGCGATTGAACAGGCAAAAGAAAGTCTTCGGATAGAACGGCAGAAATATGATCTGGGCGCGGGTTCAATGACCGATGTGCTGGATGCCCAGTCCGCACTGCTTCAGTCAGAAACCGCTTATTACAAGGCAATGGCAGATGTCAATATCGCCAAAGTCCGGCTTGACTGGGCTGCAGGAGGCATAAAAAAATGAAAACTTTTATCAGTGTTATGATCTCTTTACTGTTTATCATAATTGCAGTGCCGTTTATGGCTCAGGAAGAAAAAAAGCCGGATGCCAAACCTGAAGAAAAAAAGGAAAAAATGCTGCCGGTTGTTGTTGTTGAAAAAGCGGTCCCGCAGGATATATCTGAAATCATTGAACTGACCGGCTCAGTTGTTCCGACTCAGATAGCAAGGATTGCCTCGCCGGTAGAAGGTCCTATTCAAAACTGCTGCACACGGGAAGGCGATAAAGTCAGACGGGCACAGAAACTGCTTTCTATAGGAAGAAATACCTCTGCCTATGCAGCCCTGACCGCTGCCAAAGCCGCATTAAAAGAGCAGGAAGAGGATCTGAAACGGACAAGGCAGTTGGTAAAAACCGGGGCTGTTCCCGGCGCTCAACTGGATACAGTCCTTTCCAAATATGAAAACGCAAAAGCACAGGTTGCCAAAGCCAGAGAAAACGCTGATGATTATTCGATAAAAGCGCCATGGGACGGTATTGTCAGCAAGGTTTTTGTCAGAGACGGAGATTATGTCTCGCCCAGAGCGCCCTTGGCGGAAATTTTTCATCCGTCAAGTCTGGTCATTCAGTTTGCCGTTCCTGAAGCCAAATCCGCAGGCATTAATGAAAATATGCTGATAAAAGCTCAATTGGACGCATACCCGGGCAAAATATTCGATGGTAAAATCAGCAGAGCCTATCCTGAACTGGATATAAAGATGCGTACCCGGACAGTTGAAGCTGAACTGAATGAAAAACCTGATATGATACCCGGCATGTTTGCCAGAATCAAACTGATTTTAAAACATATCCCGGATGCCATATCTGTTCCCGCAGATGCTCTGCTTGTAAATCCCAAAGGAGAACAGTTTGGTGCAGTGGTTGAAGAGGGAAAAATCAGACGCCGGAAAGTTGAAACAGGGATTGAGCAAGCCGGAAGAATTCAGATTGTAAAAGGGATTGCTCCTGACGATCAGGTAGTGATCTCCGGCGGAGAAAAGATTAAGGATGACACGGAAGTTCAGGTCAAGGGAGCGTAAAAGATGAAACTTACGGAACTTTCCGTCAGCCGGAGGATTGCAACAGGCGTTATTGTGATAGCGCTGCTGGTTATCGGAATATACGGACTTGTTCAACTGCCGGTCAATTTTCTGCCGGATATCACCTATCCGATGGTTAAAGTTCATATCTGGTGGCGCGGTGCAACCCCTGAAGAAATAAACACTAATTTAGCTGATCCCATTGAACGTCAGATGGCAACAGTTGACGGTCTTGATTATCTGGAATCTTCTTCCATTGAAGGAATGTACACGCTCCTGATAAATTTCAGATACGGCGTCAATGTGGATGTGGCGTATCAGGATACGCTGGCGGCAATGGCAAGGAGTTCCCGCAGTCTGCCGAAAGATATTGATGCGCCTCTGGTCTTTAAAGCAGATCCTTCTCAGTTGCCGGTTGTCCAGATTACCGTCAGTTCCGAACAATGGGATTTGGTAAAACTCCGCACATGGGCGGATAACTGGCTTCAGGATCAGCTCAGTTCGATTCCGGGCGTTGCGGGAACAGAAATTGTCGGGGGGCTCAAACGTGAGATTCGGGTTCATATTGACCCGGATACATTGGAAAAATATTCTATTTCACTCACGGCTCTCATCAAACGGCTTCAGGATGAAAATATCGAGCAGTTCGGCGGACGGGTCATTTCCGGTACAAAAGAATTCATAGCCCGCACCGTTGGTGAATACCGTTCACTTGAAGATATTCGGGCAGTGGTGATTATCCGTAACGGGGATTCAAAAATCACGCTGGGAGAAATAGCTGATGTCCGCGATGCTTATGAAGAAGTCCGTGTAATAACCCGTCTGGGCGGAAAACCGTGCGTCAAACTGAGCGTGCTTAAACAGGCTGACGCAAATACTGTTAGGGTTGCATTGGCTGTTCAGGATAGAATCAGAAAACTTGAACCCGCGCTTCCGCCCGGAATCCGGCTGGGAATGGTCGAAAATCAGGCGGATTATGTTATACCCGCATTAAAAGGGGTCAGAAACGCGGCTCTTGAAGCTGCTGTTCTGGTGCTGATGGTTATCTTTCTCTTTTTAGGAAGCCTGCGCCAGGTTATTATGATGATTCTGATGCTTCCCCTGACGCTCATTATCAATTTTGCCGTGATGAAACTTGCCGGATTTTCACTGAATATTTTTTCTCTTGCCGGACTGGTCATTGCTATCGGCGTGGATTTGGATAACTCTATTGTTGTTCTTGAAAATATTACCCGTATCAGACATGAATATCCGAATGAATCTGCATTTAATGTGGCAGTACAGGGTGTTAAAGAAGTCGGCGGTGCCATGCTTGCCGCAACCCTTTCTTTTTTGGCATTATTTATTCCGTTTCTGATTGTGCCGGGATTAATCAGCCTGCTATTCAAAGAACTGATTCTTGTCATTGCCGGTATTGTCTGTATCAGTCTGGTGATTGCCAGAACAGTAACGCCCATGATTATATCGCTGTTAATCAGCCGTAAATCAGAGGAAAAAAAGAATATTTTTGAACGTTTTTTTTCATGGGTTATCGGAATTTACGGCGGTATTCTGAATTTTTTTATAAAAATAAGGTGGCTTACCATACCTTTATTTTTGATTCTGATTGGCGGCGCTGTTTTGCTTGCCCCGAAACTCGGAAGTGAATTTTTACCGGCTGTTGACGACGGGCGGATCATGATAAAAGTAAAACTGCCTACGGGCGCGGCTTTGAGTGAAACAGACCGGATTCTGGCGCAATTGGAATCTCTGATTGCAAATGATCCGATCATTGAAAGCTCGTTCACCCTTGTCGGCGGTAAAGTATGGGGGCTTTATACCTATGAAATTGCCAATGAAGGTGAAATTGATATTCAATTAGTTCCGAAACATGCCAGAAAAATCAGCGATAAGGAATACATCAAAAAGATACGTCCCCTTGTCGGCAAAGTATCTGTTCCCGGGGGAAAAGCTATGGTGATGAAGGCGCAGATCAAAGGAATCAGGAAACTCGGAGAAGCAGATATTGAAGTCAAAATCAAAGGTCAGGAAATAGGAAAATTATTTGATCTTGCCCGGCAAACCGCTGAAGCCATGAACAGTCTGAAACAGTTGACCAATGTGTATGTTTCAATGGATATGACCAAACCTGAATATCAGATTCAGGTTGACAGGCTTCGGGCAGCAGAGGAGGGAATTTCCGTAACAGATATTGCGGCAACAACCAGATCATTTGTCAGCGGAGCGGTTGCCAGTAAATACAGAGAGGGAGACGAATATTACAATATCCGTGTCATGATTCCCGAAGATAAGATTACAGGGCGTCAGGATATTGACAATTTAATATTAAGCAGTACACGGGGCGGTTATCTGCGTCTCAGAGATGTGGCAAAAGTGGTTCATGCGGTGGGACCTGTTGAAATTTCACGGGAAGATCAGGTTAAACAGGTCATTGTCCGGGGAGACGCCATACAGGGTGTTACAGTGGGACAGGCACTTTCTTCGCTTCAAAATGCCATGAAAAAGATCAAATTTCCGGTAGGATATGAAATCTCTTACGGGGGGCAGGCTCAGATGATGGCGGAGATGAACCGGACTATTACTTTGATTTTGGGGTTTGCTGTATTTTTCTCATTTGTTGTGCTGGCAGTTCAGTTCAACAGTCTGAAAATGCCGCTTCTGATTCTTGGAAGTGTGCCGTTCTGCGTGGCAGGAATGGCTTACGCTCTTTATCTGACCGGGCTTCCTATGGGCGCAACTGTGCTGATCGGCTTGCTGGTGGTGGTTGCCTCAACCGTCAATGAAGGCGTATTGCTGCTGACATACACGGAAGAACTGCGTTCAGAGCATCGGCTTTCAGCTTTTGAAGCAATAGTGCAGGCTGCTAAAATCCGTTTCCGTCCCAGAATGATGATTTCTCTCTGCGTGATTGCAGGACTTATTCCGCTTGCACTCAATATTGAAGAGGGCGGAGATATGCTTCAGCCAATGGCGGTTGCGGCTATCGGAGGACTTGGGCTTGGCATTTTTGTGGCATTATTTTTAGTGCCGTGTTTATATGTGGTTTTTGATTGGAAAAAAACGCCTGAATCTAAGCCGCTTACACTCGGCGAAGAAAGCATTCCGTGATGAATTTCCATACTCCGGATTTTATGAAGAAATAATCAAAAGGAGATAAGTATTTATATGGATAAAAAAGAGAAAATATTACAGGTAAACGTACCCGGGGATAACCGTTCTGTTATCAGCATACAGACAACTATATAACCCAACTTGCTACCTACAGAAAACTATCTGAAATTATTATAAGTGAAAAAACGGAAGTTTTCGCGAAAACCCCGATTTTCCGCTGTCTGAAGGTTTATAGGTGGCAAGTTAGGTTATATATATCTCCATTGCGATGCTTGTAATCGGTTTTATCGGCGGAACTGTATTCGGGATTATGAAAACAATCCCTTTGCCGGGCGAAAAGCCGGGAGATTCAAACAAAGCGTCGCCCCAGATGCTTCAGTCTCTGGAAGATGAGACCGTTAAAAATCCGCAAAATGCAGATACATGGATCAGGCTGGGAAATGCCTATTTTGACAGCGATCAGTATCAAAAGGCGATTCCTGCATATCAAAAAGCCGTTGCTATTGAACCGGACAACCCTGACGTACTGACCGATCTGGGAATAATGTACCGCGAGAATAAACAACCTGAAAAAGCAGTGGAGATGTTCAGCAAAGCCATGTCTCTTGATCCGAAACATGAGAATTCGAGAATGAACAAAGGGATTGTTCTGCTGTACGATCTCAAAGATGAACAGGGCGCGGTTCAGGCATGGGAGGAACTGCTTGAAATAAATCCCATAGCCAAATTCGGAGATGATCAGACCATAGATGAACTGGTAAGGCATTACAAAGAGGGTCACGAAGACCTGAATAAAAAAGCAGATAAATAATATCTGCTCAACTTGAATAGGAGAAAAAAATGAAACTTGGAATGGCTGTAATATGTTTTATTACAATGCTGACAGCAACTGCATTGTATGCTCAGGACTTGAAGGGTGTTTCCTTTGATGATTATCTGAAAGCCTTTGATTATAAGGAACGCAAAAATATGAAAATTGAAATCCCTGAAATGCTTGAATTTTACAAACAGGGTGCGGCTCAGATTATTGATATTCGTTTCCCTGAAGAATATCAGTCGTACAGTTTCAGCTTTATCAGGAACATTCCTTTGAACGAACTTCCTGACAGGATAGGCGAACTTGATAAATCCAAAATTATTGTTACGATTTGCCCGCATTATGACAGAGCTGAAATTGCAAGGACATATCTGACGTTAAAAGGTTTTCGCTCCAAATATCTGGTGAACGGCGCAGTCGGTCTTGCCGAATATCTCAGAGGCGATAAAGCAAGAGACTTTATCAATTCTGTAAAAAAGTAAGTAAATCAGTCAATAAGGAGAGTTTTATGGAGTTATCCGAACAGAAAATAAAAAGACTGGTCAGAGAAAAATATGGCAATGTTGCCCAAAATAACGGCGGCGGCGACAGTTGCTGCGGGGGCGGTTCGCCGTTGCTGATGAAGCTTGAAGACTTGAGCAGGAAGTTAGACTACTCTGCCGAAGAACTTGCAATGGGCAAAGGCGAAGCAAATCTGGGACTCGGCTGCGGCAATCCCTTGTCTGTCGCAGAAATACAGCCGGGTGAATATGTTGTTGATTTGGGCTCCGGCGCGGGATTTGATGCATTTTTAGCCGCAAAACAGGTCGGAGATAAAGGCAGAGTCATCGGCGTGGATATGACGACTGAGATGATTGAGAAAGCAAAGGCAAACGCAGATAAATTCGCTTTCGGCAATGTCGAATTTCGTCATGGCGAGATTGAACATCTGCCGATTCCCGATAACTGGGCTGATGTGGTGATTTCCAACTGCGTCATCAATCTTTCTCCGTCAAAGCATTCGGTTTTCAAAGAAATCTTCAGGGTTCTTAAACCCGGAGGGCGAATCAGCATTTCGGATGTGCTGCGCTCCGGTGAGATTCCCGAAGAACTGAAAAACAATCCCGCGGCTTATACCGGCTGAGTTGCCGGCGCAATTTCACCCGATGAGGTGAAACAGATTCTCGGCGATCTGGGATTTCAGAATATCTCAATTACGCCCAAGCATCAGAGCAGAGAAATCATTCAAAGCTGGAATATCGGCAAGGGAGTTGCCCATATTGTGTTTTCGGCTTATATCAGGGCAGTTAAACCCTAATGTGCTTCTCTCCGGATTATCCCCTTTTCCGAAATTGTGAATATCTCTTCCGCTGATTCTTGAATCAGATGATTTTCTTGCACTTACATGGCAATCTATGCAACGGACTCCTGCCCTTGCCTGAAAAGATGCGCCCGCTTTTTTCCAGTCGCTTTCACGATGACAGAAGAGACAGTTTTTATTCTGAACTTCCCTGAGAATCGGCAGAGTGAGTTTGCCGTTTTCATCAAACAGAGAAACTGCACAGTATTGTACAGCAACTTGTTCTGCTCTGGGAGCAATAGCAGGAGCATGGCTGATGACAGACAAACTGAACCGGAAACAGGTCAAACTGGTTATCGAATTGTGCTTTTGGGAATTGCAGCCAAGATGGTTTGGAATCTTATTTTTTGAAGGAGTTATCTTTGAATGTCA
Organism: Desulfatirhabdium butyrativorans; assembly: GCA_020718785.1. GTDB lineage: Bacteria > Desulfobacterota > Desulfobacteria > Desulfobacterales > DYRK01 > DYRK01. Next base: position 16,192 of record DYRK01000030.1, read on the forward strand.
AAGAATATCCATTGCTGCTCTTCAGCGGCATTGAGTGCCGGTATTCGAGGCCTGTTACGGTCACGGTCAGAACTCACAGTTCAACAAGTAATTAAATAAGATGTATTATGCCGGAAAAAATATTGTCCGTCAAAGAAGAAGAATCAGACCGCTGTCAGCAGCCCCGCCGGACAGTGATCCGAACCGTGAATTTCGTTGTCAATAAATGCGTCTTTGACCCGTCCGCTTTCAATCATATCTTTTGTGACAAAAAAATAATCAATACGCCATCCCGAATTCCGCTCTCTTGCTTTGGACCGGTAAGACCACCATGAATATTTCACGGTTTCGGGGTAGAAATACCGGAATGTATCCGCATATCCCTTATCGGAAATTCTGTCCAAACAGTCCCGCTCAATTCTGAGAAAGCCTGAATTTTTTTCATTGGCTTTGGGATTCTTCAGGTCAATTTCATTGTGTGCGGTGTTGTAATCGCCGGCAATGACAAGGCTTCTGCCGGAGTTTCTGTATCTGTCGGCATAAATGAAAAAATCCCTGTAAAAATCAAGTTTGTACTGAAGCCGTTCTTCGCTCATCTGTCCGTTGGGAAAATAGATGTTGAAAAATATGAACTCGTCAAACTCGAGTTCGAGAATACGGCCTTCGTCATCGTATTTCGGAATGCCGATACCGTGTCTCACCTGCCGGGGTTTTATTTTTGTATAAACACCGACCCCGCTGTAGCCTTTTTTTACAATGGAATGGGACCAGTAAGACTCATATCCCTGTACGGATTTCATCTCATCGGTCAGTTGATTTTCCTGAATTTTGGTTTCCTGAATCGCAAAAATATCCGCGTCGGTTTCTCTGAAAGACCGGAAAAAATTTTTGCTTATAGCGGCTCTCAGTCCGTTGACATTCCATGAGATCAGTTTCAGGTTTTTATCCGGCATCTGTAATTCTCCTTATAATTCAAGTCGGACAGTGTGTTATCAGATTCAGCAGATCGAAAACTTCCGGAGTGTGCGAAAAACCCGCTGCGCTCTATTTTCGCACTCCGGATTTCTACTGAGATTTGCAGTTTTGCTCGACACTCGGAACTCGCTGATCTTTTTAATATGATTCCGATGCGGTTTCAAGCATTTTTTGAAACAGCAGACCGAAATACGGAAAAACAGTAGGTCTAATTTTAATCCTGAAGATTCGGAATGACGGTCGTGGTGAGGAAATTCATCCGGCATGTCATGCTAAAAACCCGCGCCATCCTTTTTTTAAATCAGAATTGCGGATAAAATTTTTGTTGACAATCAAAAAAATAAGGTTAATTTAAAATGCTAATTAAGGGTTAAAAATATAACACTCCGAATCTTGACAATTTTATTTTTCTCATTATTCTATAAAGAAATCAATTTGTTGATAATCCCTTAAAATAAGGAGAAAAACATGGACTGGGAAATTCGGCTGACTACACTTTTTGTATATATTTCTATGCAGTACGATACCCGCCTTTGGGTGTATTGTCAAAGGTTCGGCAATAATAATCGGCCCGAGTTCACGGATCAGGAAGTAATTACCGTATTTTTATTCGGGATAATGCAGAGACGCTTCACAATCAGGGATATTTATAATTATACCCGTAACCATCCGGCAGAATGGTTTCCGAAATTGCCGTCTTATGTTGCTTTCGTACAGCGTCTCAACCGGTTTGAAAGTCTGTTTCCGGCACTTGCCGAACAGATTCTGAGTGACTTTGCCGATAAAAATATTATACGGCATATCCGTATGATTGACTCGTTTCCGGTTATTATTGCGAATTCCAAAAGAAGTTCCCGTGCCAAAGTCGCAGATGAATTCGCCAATAAAGGTTACTGCGCTTCGAAAGGCATTTACTGCTACGGAGTCAAAGTTCATATTTTGGGAGCCGGACGTCATAAAACTTTGCCTATGCCGGAATATATAGGCGTTACGCCTGCAAGCGATCATGATCTGACCGCGTTCCGGCAGATTGCCCCGAGCGTCGAAGGCTGCGGGTTATTTGCCGATATGGCATATATTGATGAACTGGAAAAACAGATACTTAAAGAACAAGGAGTCGAACTTCGCACACCGGTCAAAAAGAAAAAAGGGCAAAAACGGCTCGAACTTTTTGACCGGCTGCTTTCAGCCGGAATCAGCAGCGTCCGTCAGCCGATTGAGTCATTATTTAACCGGCTTCAGGAAAAGACCGATATTCAGACCGGTTCCAAAATACGCTCCTTTAGAAGGTTTGACAGTTCATATTTTCGGCAGACTCTCTGCCGCAATGTTCATTATGGTTTTCAACTCTTAATTGGCATATATTATTGACAGTCCGAAAGCAATTTGTTATACATCATTATATTCAGATTGCGATACGATAAAATCATATAAAAGGAGACTTTCATAATATGAGGTATGTGACTCCGCTTTCGGAAAAAGAAATAGAAAAATTAAATAATATCAATAAGTATGATTCATCATTTCGGACACGTTCCCGGGCACATGCCGTCATTCTCAGCGACCGGGGATATCGCATTGACGATATTGCTGATATTTTCGGTGTCGACAGGGATACCGTGGACCCCTGGATCCTTTCCCGGCTTATGTATCATCGACGACTCTGAGAGAAGAATTGGAAAAAATATTGAGAGGAGTCGGCTCGGAACATATCATAAACTTTTCCTGACATTCATTTGGGAGTTATTTTATATAAACAATAATACTACCTGAAAATTTATGGTCGGGTACTTACATTTTTTATGTCAGTTCTCACCAGTTCAGTTAAAAGAGATGCAAACCAGAGCATCGCTTTAAACCGTTTGGCTATATCCTCTTCCAAACCTTCCATGAAAAATTTAAGAAAATCAGTAAAATGTTCATTATTCTGTATGCACGGAAGTATAATCCCTGAAAGTTCATTCTGATATTCAGAGACAAGTCTTTCATAAAAAGGGTCTTCAATTATAATTTCAATAGTTTCTTTATCTTTGCCGTCATCTTTGACAAAATGCTCTGTACGGAGTTTGATCTTATATTTCCCCGATACATAGTTGATTATAAAAGAACGCGCTTCATCGTATTTTGTTCTTCTTTTTTGTCCCAAAATGTTGACAATCTCAGGGATAATATTTTCTGTTTCACCTTTTAAAATTTCGGCAAGCGGTTTTGAATACGCATTTCTTATCCATACCGAAATCATTCCCTCTATAAGTTCCTGAGCTTTCTCTTTCATATTTCCTCGCTTATGTAGCATCTATCTTTTATAAAAATACCAGTCTGAAACACTGAAGGTTAAATCTCATTTACAATGTCGATTGGTGCTACACTTGGCAGTGCAATAGGAGGCAACATAGACCCTGACACCGGAAACCACAGCGGACATCATGACGACTGCGGTATTTTTTCTTTTCATGATGGCTGACACAATGATTTCTCGTCTTTTGATGATTTTTCCGGCTTTTAACTCACCTTATGCATACAACTTGAGAACACTTGAGAAACTGAGTTTCTTTAAGAAACTCAGTTTCCGAAAATCGCTGATTTTTCGTTATATATGCGTAACGTGAGCTTTTAATTAAATGGAATTGATTCACTTGTTCCTGAATCTTGCTTTGGAATCAAGTGAATCAATTCTACTTTTCATTGAAAGGAGACTGTCAATGAAAACAGATGCACTGAAAGAGACAGTTGATGACCTTTCAATCAAATGGAACGCAGCCAATGACAGAGAGTTAAAAGAAGCTCGGGAAGAAATTGGAGATAATTTTTATTATTTCTTGAGGAAAATCGAAATCGTCTAGACTTTTGACCGGCATCGGGGCAGATGCAAGGGATAAATCCTCAAAATCGCAGGATTTCGGGATATATCTCTGACTTTTTAAAAGTTAATAATATCAATTCATTATTTAAAGACAGATTCAGTTTCAGCATCGAAAGTCCGGACAGGGGATATTTCTATTAACTATCTGAAAATAATATTTAATACTCATTTAAAAAAGAGGTAAATCCGATCAGTTATATCTCCAATGTCACCCGAATGACTTCGGACAAGGTAGTAATTCCTGCCTTGACTTTCCGCCATCCGTCCTGTCTCAGCGTGAGATGACCCTTTCGGATAGCTACTTTTTTGATCTGTTCCGCACTGGAATGTCCGATAATTTCTTTACGAATATCGTCATCCACCGGAAGATATTCGAAAATAGCCATTCTGCCTTTGAATCCGGAATATCGGCAGGCTTCGCATCCTTGTCCGGCAAAAAAACGGGTCTGTTCCGCTTCTCCGGGCGGCAGATTCATCGTTCTCAACAGTTTCTTATCCGCTTCGGTCTCTTTTTTGCAAAAAGGACAGATCACCCGGACGAGCCGCTGGGCGAGGATTCCCAGCAGTGTCGAACTTAAAAGAAAAGTCTCCACACCCATATCCAGCAGCCGGGTAACAGCCCCTGCCGCATCATTGGTATGAAGGGTGCTGAACAGCAGATGCCCGGTCAATGCCGACTGGATGGCAATTTCTGCGGTTTCTTTGTCTCTGATTTCTCCCACAAGGATAATATCCGGGTCCTGACGGACAATAGATCGAAGCCCGTTCACGAAAGTCAGCCCGATTTTGGGATTGACCTGTATCTGATTGACGCCGTGCAGATGATATTCCACCGGATCTTCCAGCGTGATGATCTTGTTTTCCGGCGAACTGACCTTTGCCAGCGTAGTATATAAGGTGGAAGTTTTTCCGCTCCCGGTGGGTCCCGTGACCAGAATCATGCCGTAAGGCTGAGTGATCAACTGCCCGTATTGAGCGAGAATATCCGGAGGAAACCCCAGCTTTTCCAGATCAAGTACCAGTGTGTCCCGATCCAATATCCGCATGACAAGGCTTTCGCCGAAAAGGGTCGGCACAGTAGAAACCCGGAAGTCAATCTCTTTGTCGGCAATTTTGAGCTTGATACGTCCGTCCTGAGGCAGTCGGCGTTCTGCTATATCGAGCTTGGACATGATTTTGACTCTGGAAATGACTGCTGCCTGAAGGCGTTTCGGCGGCGCTTCCACCTCATTGAGAATACCGTCAATCCGATATCTGACTTTGAATTCATTTTCAAAGGGTTCAAAGTGAATATCGCTGGCTTTGAGTTCTACAGCGTCGAGAATCAGGCGGTTGACCAGCCGGATGATCGGGGCTTCCGAAGCCATGTCCCGCAGATGATCCACATCCGCCTCGCTGTCAGCAGAAATATCATCGCCTTTTTTATCCGCTTCGGCGATGATGGTTTCAATGGATTGGCTTCCTGAACCGTATAAACGTTCCACTGCTTCGACTATATCTTCTGCTTTGCCTGAGACAGATTCGATATCCAATCCGTAAGCAAACCGCAATGACTCGGCAACGTAGGCATCCTCCGGGTCGGCAATGGCAATCCTGAGGCTGCTGTTTTTCAATTCCAGCGGAATAAACTTTGACTGTTTCATGAACCTGATCGAAAGATTGTCAAGCATCACGGGTTCTTTCGGATAATCCTGATAAGCAATGGGAGTCATGTTTTGTCCGTTTTTTAAAATATCAATCTGCTGTAAACTTTTTAACACATTTTTAAGATTGCTTTTTAACATATTTAAATACTTTAAAAAAATAAA
>DYRK01000400.1 GCA_020718785.1 Desulfatirhabdium butyrativorans
GGTAGAACAGGCATTTTTGCCTGTTCATGATAAAGGTCAGTTGCCTGTTCATGATGAAGGTCAGACAGAAATGTCTGACCCACCGGATCTTATAAATCATAATGGTCGCTCGCTTAGTAACAAAAATCATTCATGACTTTCCGGCGGATTTTCAGGACGTTCAATGACAGGCGCAAGACCGGGAGGCGATATTTTTACTACGGCTTTGTAATCCGGCGGGCAAGCCACGAGACATTCGCCGCATTTCACGCAGAGGCTCTGATCAATGGCTTTCTTGCGATTTTTCGTAGAAAAAACAGCCGTGACCGGACAGCATCCGCCGCAGATATCGCAGCCTCGGGCGCATCGGTCCAGATCAATATAATACGCGGTCAATGTCCGGCAAGTCATGCCCGGACAGCGTTTTTCTTTGACATGCGCGTCATATTCCTCCCTGAAATATCTCAGGGAAGTAAGAACCGGATTGGGTGCGGTTTTGCCCAGACCGCAGAGAGAGCCGTTTTTAATGTCTTCGCTCAGACGCTCCAACTGCAGGAGATCATCTTCCACGCCTTCGCCTTTGGTGATTCTTTTCAGAATATCCAGCAGATGCCATGTTCCGATTCTACAGAAAGTGCATTTCCCGCAGGATTCTTTCTGAGTAAAATCAAGGAAATATCGAGAGACATCCACTACGCATGTATCCGCATCCATCACTACCATGCCGCCGGATCCCATCATTGCCCCGGCTTGTGTGAGCGAGTCGAAATCAATGGGTGTATCTAAAAATTCCTCCGGGAGACATCCGCCCGAAGGTCCGCCGATCTGAACTGCTTTGAATTTCTTCTTGTTCGGAATGCCGCCGCATATCTCGAAAATAAGGGTTCGCAGCGTTACTCCCATCGGAATTTCCACCAATCCGGGATTAAGCACGCTTCCTACCACCGAAAACACAGCAGTTCCCGGGCTTTTCTCCGTGCCGATACTCCTGAACCACTCCGCGCCCTGTTCCAGAATAGGAGGAATCGTTGCCAATGTCTTCACATTATTGATCACGGTGGGCAGCCCCCTGAGTCCTGATTCAACCGGATACGGCGGACGATGCTTCGGCATTCCCCGTTTTCCTTCAATGGACTGAATCAGCGCGGTTTCCTCACCGCAGACAAACGCGCCGGAGCCTTGAAATACTTCTATCTCAAGGTCAATATCTGTGCCGAGAATTCCTTTTCCCAGAAGTTTTACTTCTTTTGCCTGCCGTATGGCTTGGGTGACTAATTTCACGGCAAGGGGATATTCTGCCCGGACATATACCATGCCTTTCTTTGCGCCCACAGCGTAGGCGCAGATAATCATTCCTTCAAGCACCTGATGCGGATTGCTCTCCAAAAGAGTACGGTCCATGTATGCTCCGGGATCGCCTTCGTCTGCATTGCATACTACGGTTTTATCTGATCCCGCGGACTGTCTTGCCATCTCCCATTTTCTGCCTGTAGGAAAGCCAGCGCCGCCCCTGCCTCTCAAACCCGAATCCCGGATTTCGGCAATGACTTCTTCAGGAGATCGCTGAAACGCACGGACAAGAGCGGAATATCCCCCTTCGGCAATGTAGTCATAAATATCTTCAGGATCAATCCGCCCGCATTTCTGCATAATGATCCGCTTTTCCTGATTAAACCGGGGAAATTCCATTACCGAAGGAATCATCTCATTTAGTTCTACGGCTCCGTAAACATGCTCGAACCTTGGATCGCCTTCTTCAAGGAAAAGTTTGGTGAGCATTCTTGCCTTGCCCGGCGTGACCTGATGATAGAAAATAGGCGGAAAACCGGAATCCGGATGCTCAATAATCACAACCGGTTCTGCATAACAATGTCCGATACATCCCACCGTATGTATCTGCGCGGCAAGTCCCAGCTCGGCAAGGGATTCTTCAAATGCCTTCTTTGTCTCCACGGCTCCGGACGCAATGCCGCAGGTTGCCATGCCGATATGAATTTTCGGACCCGGAGTCTCCCTGAATACTTTTCTGCGCTGTTCAGCCTTTTCCCGAATCGCATCATAAACCTGATGTAATGTCTCTGTCACTCTGCCCCCTTTTGGAAGGGAGGTTCGGGGTTCGAGGTGAGAGGTTCGAGGTTAGTATTATCATCTGACTTCTCACTCGTGACCTCTGACCCCGAACCCCGAACCCCTGACCTCTCATTTTTCATCCGAATCCGCAGGATCAACCCCTCCACTTTGCTGGGAGCCATGCGGCCCTGAACAACCTCATCCACAACAGCTACCGGAGCCAGCGCGCAGCATCCCACACATGCAACTCTTTCCACGCTGAATTCTCTGTCCGCTGTGGTTTCGCCTTCTCTGATGCCTAATTTCCGCTCGAAATTTTCAAGGATAATATCTCCGGCACGGACATGGCAGGCTGTTCCGAGACACACGCGGATCGGATGCCTGCCCGGAGGATTGAAGCGGAACTGATTATAAAAAGTCGCTACTCCGTAAACTTCGCAGACAGGAATATTCAGATGTTCTGCCACGGTTTTTATGGCATCCGGCGAAAGATAGGCATGTCTTTGCTGAATCATCTGTAGAATGGGAATCAGATTTCCCCTGTTTTTTTCATAATCTGTCAGACTGGAGCAGATATCTTTGTGTATCGCCTCTTCTTCCGCAAGAATTGCCTCATCCATATAATGCTCCTTTGGAATTGAGAAGTGAGAAGTGAGAAATTTTCACTTCTCACTTCTGATTTCTCACTTCCTAAAATTTCTCCAATGCCCAGTAAACAGCCTGTATGCGTTCACGGAGTAAAAAACAGAATCTTTCCATGATATTAAATCCGATTTCTCTGTTTTCGAGCATCATTTCTCTAAGCACTGCGCCTTTTAAGACCGCAACTTTTGTGGGCAGTTGACAGACTGCCGAAGACATGAGGAAATGAGGTTCGCCCAGAAGCGTTGACCAGCAGCCCAGAACTCTGCCTTTTCCCAGTGTTTCGATAGTCACACTTCCCTTACGCGTTCCCATATCCACAGTGCGTTCCAGAGATACGCGCCCTTCGGCAATAATGTAGAGATGCTCTCCGAAATCATGCTGCTGAAAAATATATTCCCCGGCATTATATGCCGCTATCTTGCCAAGCCCTGCTATTTTTTCAATATCCCTTTTATTCAGCCCCTTGAAAAATTCGCAACATTCCAGAGAGCGTTCAATTTCCGAACCGTCCATTCTCATTTCTCACTTTTCTTATTTCAGTAGGTTGGGTTGAGGCACGAAACCCAACATTTTTTTGTTCTTGACGCTGTGTGTCGGGCTTCGTGCCTCAACACAGCCTACGAAGTGTTGGGTTTCGTGCCTCAACCCAACCTACGAAGACTTCTCATTTCTTAACATCCGAATTTCATCTTTACAGTGTTGGGTTTCGTGCCTCAACCCAACCTACGAAGACTTCTCATTTCTTAACATTCACTTCGTCAAATTTGCAGCTTAACACCACCATATCCTCTTCGAATTTCGTCTTTACAGTGTAGGGCAGAGTCTTGAACAGCTTTATCATTCCCTGATTGGTCGGCGATGTGACGGCAAACAGACCGGAAAGTCCGTTTTCCCGTGCCGCCTCAGCCAATTTTTTCATCAATATTTTGCCGAGCCTCTTTCCCTGATATGCCTTGCTCAAGGAAAATGCGACCTCTGCCATATTGTTTGCCTGATTCAGAAGATAGGTTCCGATACCGACCACCTTTCCGAAACCGAATTCGCCCACCAGAATCAGCATTGTCATATCTTTGACATAATCTATCTGAAGCATTCCTTCCATATCAGCCCGCAGAAAACTCGTTTTTTCATGGAAAAAGCGTGAAATGACATCATCTTTGTCTAAACTGTAAAAATGTTCCTGTATGCGCCGTTCATCCACCGGTTTTGCCGGCCGGATCGTGATCTCTTCACCGTCAATTTTCCGGATTTCTTCGAGTTTTGCAGGATAAACCCCGTGAATTGATTCTTTCAGGGTGCGTTCCGGACCGAGCAGCCCCATTTTTTTGGCTTCGAAAAAGAGTTCTTCGCGGAAATCAGGATGGGCAATGCTGATCATGCCCATAGCTCTTTCCTGAATGCTTTTTCCGAACAGATTGAATGCCCCGTATTCTGTGACTACATACTGGACATTGCTTCTCGGAATCACCACCGCGGTATCTTGCAGGAAAGGAACAATACGGCTCTTTTTGCCGTCTATGGATGTAGAAGACAGCATCAGAATGGATTTTCCTCCTTCGGACATTGCCGCGCCCCGGATAAAGTCGAGAATACCGGTTACGCCGGAAAAATGATTGTATGAAAGAGCATCCGCGGCAACCTGACCGGTCAGGTCCATCATAAATGCAACATTCATGGAAACCATTTTGCTGTGCCGGGAAATAACTCCGGGGTCATTGATATAATCAGACGGATAAAACTCGATGGAGGGATTGTCATCGAGAAATTCATACAGATATGACGTGCCGATGGCACTGCCTGCCACAAGTTTTCCCTCGTTGAATCCTTTTTTCCGGTTTGTGACCACCCCCATGGAAACCAGACGCATTATACCGTCGGTGAGGTATTCGGTATGAATCCCCAGATCATTTTTATCGGAAAGCGCGAGCAGCGTTCCCTTAGGTGTGGCACCGGGGCTGATATGGATGGTGGAGCCGTCATCTATAAGCCTTGCAATGAGCCTGCCTATGACATTTGCCGATTCCATTTCCGGAGGTTCTGCCACGGTAATCAGGTCTTCTTCATGTTCGACAATCGCATCCACATCATTGACATGGATAAAACTTCTGCCCAGAACTCTGGGCATTTTCGGGTTGACCTGAGCAATCACAATATCCGCGGACTGGGCCGCGGCAAGAGTGATATCCACAGAAACTCCCAGACTCATCCATCCGAAATCATCCGGAGGAGTGACCTGAATCAGTGCCACATGAATGGGAAGCATCCGGCTTTTGAACAGCCGCGGGATTGCAGAAAGATTCACCGGCGTGATATATCGGATGTTTTCCGCGATGCCCTTTGCTCTGGCAGAACCCGAATAAAAAGAGCGGATGTTGAGGCTCTGACATTTTGTTTTGTTTGCGATCAATGTCAGGGGCGTGCTTTCCAGACTCAGCAGGCGGATGATTTCAAGATCGGTAAAAACACCCGCTGTTTCCGAAAGGGATTTTACCAGAAACTGCGGTTCCCCGCAGGATGAGCCGATAAAAACCCGCTGTCCCGGTTTGATTAATTTGATTGCTTCTTTGATGGTACGCTTTTTGTCAACGTAATTATCTGCCCAGTAATTTGTTGCAGCCATTCATTACCTCCTTTTGTGAAAACTTCCAAAGATTCCCGAATTTCGGAAGTATTTACAGGATATTTTCATACAATACAACACTAAAAATGCCGATTAAGGATTGAAATTGATTAAATACATAAAAATAAGAGGTTTAGGACTTACGCATTTGAATTTATTTTCCTGGTTAATTGGCGTTTATTTGCGTCCGTCAGCGGTTAAAAATCATGCAACTGCGTAACTCCTAAGGTTATGAAAAACACCGAAAAGAAAAGTTCCTCTTGCATACTAGACATTTTCGGAAATAAGAATTATCTTTAGAGGGTCGGAGGTTTCCGGCATCT